>CAZLBU010000094.1:0-850 GCA_964557815.1 uncultured Bifidobacteriaceae bacterium
GGCCACGGGCAGCGTGCTCACCGTCTTCTTCTTCGCGCGCCTGTGGCGCCGCGCGGGCATCCTCACCGACGTGGAGTTCGCGGAGCTGCGCTACACGGGCCGGCCGGCCGCCGTGCTCCGCGGCTTCCGCGCGCTCTATCTCGGCGTCCTCATCAACTGCGTCGTCATGGGCTGGGTCAACCTGGCCATGGCGAAGATCCTGTCGGTGACCCTCGGGTGGGACACGCTCACCGCGGTCCTCATCAGCCTGGCCATCACCGGCGCCTACAGTGCGGTCGGCGGACTCTGGGGCGTCGTCGCGGCCGACTTCTTCCAGTTCACCCTGGCCATGATGGGCACCATGGCCCTGGCGTGGTTCGCGCTGCGCGTGCCGGAGGTGGGCGGGCTCGAGGGCCTCCAGCGCTCGCTCGACCCGCAGGTCCTCAGCTTCCTGCCGTCGTTCGAGGCCATGGACATCGCCGGCGCCGTCGCCGGTCTGCCGCTTGGCGCCTTCCTCGCCTATGTCGGCGTGCAGTGGTGGTCCAGCTGGTACCCGGGGCAGGAGCCCGGCGGCGGCGGCTACATCGCTCAGCGCATGATGTCGGCGAAGAACGAGCGGCACGCGTTCTTCGCCACGCTGTGGTTCACCATCGCGCACTACTGCGTTCGCCCATGGCCGTGGATCATCGTCGGCCTCGTGTCGATGGTGCTCTACCCCACCATCACCGACAAGGAGGCCGGCTACGTGATGGTGATTCGCGATCACCTTCCACAGGGCTGGCGCGGCCTGTTGCTCGGCGCGTTCTTCGCGGCCTATATGTCCACCATCTCCACGCAGCTCAACTGGGGCACGTCCTACATCGTCAACGAC
>CAZLBU010000094.1:860-2705 GCA_964557815.1 uncultured Bifidobacteriaceae bacterium
TTCTACCGGCGGTTCGTTCGCACCGGCCGCGACGAGCGCCACTACGTGCTCGTCTCGCGCGTGACCACGCTGGCGTTGATGGTGGCCAGCGCCGTGGTCACCTTCTACCTCGAGAGCATCCGGCAGGCATGGGAGTTCGTGCTCGAAAGCGGTGCGGGCATCGGCCTGGTGCTCATCCTGCGCTGGTACTGGTGGCGCGTGAACGCGTGGTCCGAGATCAGCGCAATGGTGGCGGCCGCCGTCGGATACACCGCCGTCAAGCTCACCATGGACGTGGCCTTCCCGGCCACGCTGCTGCTCGTCGTGGCATGGACCACGGCCTGGTGGCTCGTTGTTACCTTCCTCACACCACCCGAGCCGGACGCGCAGCTCGCCAGGTTCTACACGCTGACGCGACCGGGCGGGCCGGGCTGGACACGCATCGCCGCCCTGGCCGGCGAGCCGCCGCCCGACGCACTTGCGCCGCTCTTTGTGAAGTGGGTGGCGGGGACCGCGCTGGTCTACGCCGTGCTGCTGGGGATGGGCGCGCTGCTCTTCGGCGGTCCCGTCGCCGCCCTGCCGTACGTCGCCGTGGCCGGCGGCGCCGTCTGGCTGATCGCGCGCGATTGACGCCCGGCCACCGTGAGGGCCGCGGCGTCTCTATCTTCCGGGAGGTCGGGATCCCCCACCAGGAGGCCGTGATTGTCCACCGCTGCCGGGGTTGACCGGCGTGAACACCGAACCGCCAGGCCCCGCCGGAGGGACACCACCCCCAGGCGCCCCAAAACCACCTGGCGAGCCGAATCCTCCGGGCACGGGGGGGTACTTCGGCTGGGCAGGCGCACCGGGCTGGCCGAACCCACCGCCAGGTTGACCGAAGCCCCCGCCAGGCTGGCCGAAGCCTCCGCCTGGCTGACCGAAGCCGCCTCCGGGTTGTCCAAACCCGACTCCGGGTTGCCCGAATCCACCTCCCGGTTGGCCGAAGCCTCCGCCAGGCTGGCCGAAGCCACCTCCCGGCTGGCCGAACGGCTGCCCGCCGGCGCCTGGCGGGCCGCCCATCCCGGGCCGCGCAAACCCCGCCCCGCCGGCGCCCGCCTGCGTGGACGCGGCCAGGTACACGAACGCCCACTGGTTGTAGCGGTCCATCCCGTTATAGAGCTTGATGGACTGCTCCTTGCTCTTCGAGGTGACGCCCTGGATGCCCATCGCGGGCTGCGTGGCCTGGCCGAACGAAGTCGAGGTCGGCGCCCCAGTCGGCGCCCCCGGCTGCGCCGCCCCGAACCCACCGGCCCCGCTCTGAGTCCCCGGGGCGTTGACCGGTCCTCCACCCGTCCCGGGCAGGCCAGGCCGCCCACCGGGCACCGCGCCGCCGACGGGAATGATCTGGAAGTCGTCGTTGGTGATGGGGTCCTTGTATTTCTTCCGAAGGAACTTCTGCTCGACGAGGATGTCCACCGTGGGCGGGAACGTGTTCGCGTAGCGGCGCTGGAACAACATGATGGCGCGCCGGTACTGCTCGCCGCGCCAGATGAGCTCTTCTTCCCTCTCGCGCTGGGCGAAGTGCGTCCACACGGGCAGCGCGGCCGCCATCATCACGGACATCACGCTCATGCCGACGAGCAACGCGGCCATGGCGTAGCCGCGCTCAGCCGCGCGACTGCCTTGACCCGCTAACCCCATGCGCCTATTATCCTTATTGGCCTTGCCCGTGTCACGTCTCCGCCTGTCGCTTTCCGCGCTCCTGATCGCGGCGGCCTCTCTGTCGGCTTGCGACAAGGTGCCCCTGCTGGCGCCCACCCAGTCCACCATCACCCTGACGGTCAGCACGACCGTGGTGCCCGTCAACGGGACGGCAGAGGTGAGCGC
>CAZLBU010000094.1:2729-5965 GCA_964557815.1 uncultured Bifidobacteriaceae bacterium
ACGGAAGGCGGCAAGGCCACCGTGCGATTCCTCGCCAGCACGCAGTCAGGCACGGCGAAGATCGGCGCGTTCTCCGGCGCCACGCGCGCCACTGAAGTCGAGATCCTCGTGGGCGGCGCCGCCGCCGCACGCATCATCCTTCGCGCGGATCCGCAGACCATCCCCGCCACCGGCGGCAGTACGGACATCGTCGCCACCGTCGTGGATGCGGCGGGGAATCCGCTGCAGGGCGTGCCCGTCACCTTTACGACGACGGCGGGGCAGCTCTCGGCCGGCCAGGCCATTACCGGCGTCAACGGCGAAGCCCGAACCACCCTCACCGCGCCCCGTTCGGCCACGGTCACGGCCACGGCGGGCGGCCAGAACGCGACCGTCGAGGTGACTGCCGCGTCGCCGGCGGTCACCATCGCCGCACCTACCACTGCCATAGAGGCGGGCGTCGTGGCCACGTTCACCATCACGCCGGTGGCCGGAAACGGCGCGAACGGCATCCGGGACGTGGTGATCGACTGGGGGGACGGCACGGCGGTGACCCGGCTGGGCGCCATCTCGGGCGCGACGCCGGTTGCACACGGGTTCCCCCGCGCGGGCGTCTACACCGTCCGCGCCACGGTCACCGACACGCAGGGCATCACGGGCACCTCGTCCATCGTCGTGAACGTCAACGACCAGTCGAGCGTGCCGGTGACGATGACGGCGACGCCGAACCCGGTGAGTGGCTTACAGCAGGGCCTCGTCACCTTTTCCGCCTCGGCCGGCGGCCTGGGCTCATCTGCCAGCGTGGTGTCCTACGACTGGAACTTCGGCGATGGCTCCGGAGCGGTCACGACCGGCTCCACCACGAATCATCGCTACACCAGGGCGGGGGCCTACGTGGCATCGGTCACGGTGCGAACCACCACGGGAACATCCGGGTTTGCCCAGGTGACCGTGATCGTCAACTAGGCGGGCGGGTAGCGGGCTCCTACTCCCAGTCCGCGTACCTGGTGCCGTCGAGCGCAGTCTGGTCCGACCCGCTCTTCACGTCGTAGACGCCCGGCTGGGCCGTGGCATCGTTGACATTCGGCTCCTGGTTGATCACCTGCCAGGTGTCCTTCGACTGCGTGATGGGATCCACCGGGATCTCGCGGAGGTAACCGTCCGTCACGAGGTCGTCGAGCGACGAGGGGTACTTGTTCTTGTCGGCGTAGTACTGGTCGATGGCGTCGCGCATGCGGAAGAGGTCTTCTTTCAGCACGGCCTCGCGCGCGCGGATGACGCTGTTACGGTACTGCACCATACCCAGGCTGGCGAGGATGACGATGATCGAGATCACGACGAGGAGCTCGATCATCGTGAATCCGCCGTCCCGCCTTCGCGCGACGAACCTCCGCGCTGCGGCGAGGCACGTTCTGGCCTCCGTACCTGGCACTCGGCACGCTCCCCCTTCTACCAGTCCTTGTACTTCGTCCCGTCGAGCCCGGTGCCCTCGCTGAGGGAGCGCACGTCGAACACGTTCTGGCCACCCCAGCTCGTGGTGTCGGGCTTGTCCTGATAGGACCGCAGCCCCCACTCGGCTTCGCCGGTCATCGGGTCGATGGGGATGCGGCGGAGGAACTTGAGCTTGCGCCCCGACGCGTCGTTGGCGACCGAGACCCCCTCGACCAGGACCTCCAAGTCGGGCGGGTATCCCTCGCTGTTGGCCTTGAGCTCCGTGGTGGGAATCATCCCCTGGTCCGCGGCGTCCTTGAACTTGTCGATGGCGTCGCGCATCTCGCGCAGCACGCGCCGCAGCTCCACTTCCTTCTGCCGCTGGATGGTCACGCGCGCCAGCGGCTGCACCGCCGAGGCGAGGATCAGCACGATGGTCGTGACCACCAGCAGCTCGACGAAGGTGTACCCGTGCGCTGCACGCAGACGTCGCATGGCTATCGCACCACCACTCCCGCGGGAGCGAACTGCAGCGTGGCCGTGCCGCTGCCGGCGACGGTCCCCGACCCGCTGATCGAGAGCGTGCCCGTGCCGGCCGCCACCGGCTCGAGCAGGATGGCCGCGAGCAACCCCGTCGTCGACGCGCCCACCTGGTCTCCCGGCCGCACGATGGCAATGTCGATCCGGCCCGCGGCGGGGTCCACCTGCTGAGTGAACGTCGGCGTGGCACCGCCCTGGCGCATGAAGGTCCCCTCCGACACGCTGCGGACGCGCAGCAGAGCCGGGTTGAACGTGATGGACACGGTCACCGCCGTCAGGCGCGAGGCGCCACTGATGGACACCGGCACCGTATAGGGGCCGCTGCCCACCCGCATCTCGCTCGGCGGGCTCAGCGAGACGCGAGCCACGTCGGTCGCGGCCGGCGGCACTGCCCCCGCAGGTGCCGGTGCGGCCGGGGCGGCCGCCGCCGCGCCGGGCGTTGGCGCGGGCGTGGCGCCAGGCACAGGAGGCGGCGCGGGAACGGCCCCCGGCGCTGGGGGCGCGGGCGCGCCAGCCGCACCGGCGGGCGGCGGGGTCGGCGTCACGGGCGTCCCGAACAAGCCCGTCGGCGGGGCCGCCGCTGCCGGCGGTGCTGGGGCCGGTTCGACCGGCTGGAAGATCGTGACCCCGCTGGGTGGAGGCTGCGTCGGCTGGGCCGGCACGCCGATCGTCCCGGGGATGGGCGATGAGCCCGGCGGCAGCATCGGCGTCACGCCGACGGCGCCCGGCGTCGTCACGGGTGTGCCGGTTGTCGGCGGCAGGTCCCGTGGCGGCGGTGCGGTCGGTACTGCAGGGGCCGGGGCGCCCGGCGGGCCCGGAGCGGCGGCGCCTGTATCCGGAGGCGGCGGTTCCCCGCCACCCACGCTGATGAGCGGCGGTGGGCCACCCAGGGCCATGTTGCTCTGGGTGCCGACGTAGATGGGGCTCAGGTCCGTCGCCGTGAGCTCGTGCGTGCGGATGATCCGCGGGGTCAGCAGCATCACGATGTCCGACTGCCGGATCGACTCGTCGTTGGCCGAGAACAGCTGCTTGACGATGGGCAGGCGCAGGATGCCCGGGAAGCCGCGCAGCGATCGGCGCTCGTCCTCGCGGAGCAGCCCCGCCAGCAGATTCGACTCCCCGTCCCGCAGGCGGAGCTTCGTCACGACCTTCCGCGAGAGGAACGACGGCAGGTTCTGGCCGGCGATGTTCGTGTCCTGCCCGCGCGCGCTGCTCTCCACGGAGAGCTCCAGGATGATTTCGCCCTCGTAGGTGACGCGCGGCGTCATTTCGACGATGACGCCCAC
>CAZLBU010000094.1:5975-9568 GCA_964557815.1 uncultured Bifidobacteriaceae bacterium
GGGGCGGCGTGGTGACGCGCGGCAGCGCCACGCGGTAGGCGAACGAGGTGAGCGGCTGCGTGGCCACCCCGCCCCCGGCGATCGGGGTGAACGTCGTGCTCGGCACGGGCACGTCCTCGCCGAGATTCAGCGTGAGCTTCTGCCCTTCCACGCCGCGCAGTTGCGGCTTGGCGAGCGCCTTGGTGGACGAGTCGCTCTCGAGGAACTTCATCACGGCCGCGGGCACCGACAGGTAGAAGTCCGCCGTGCTGATGCCCGTGGAGATCGTGTTCAGGTTGAAGGGTGCGTCCCCGGGCGTCGTCTCCGGCGAGAAGATGCCGGTCACCTGATAGTCCGCCAGGTTCAACCCGTACTGCTTCGCGCGCTCGCGGTTCACTTCGAGGATCTGCACGTCGACCACGACCTCGGCCCGCGGCTTGTCGTTGGCGGCAATCATGCGCTCCACGATCTCCACGACCGAGGCCGTGGCGCGCACCGTGATGGTGTTGGTCGTCTTGTTGGCGACGATCGTCGGCTGGATGGCGACGCCCGCCACGCGCACGATGCCCGTCAGCAGCTGCGAGATCTCGGTCGCGTCGGCGTGCGAGATGAAGAAGGTGCGGATCACCTGCTCCTCGTACTGCGTCCGCTTCTGCGTCGTGTCGGCCGCCACGATGATGGTGCGCTCGTCCAGCACCTTGTAGAACAGCTGGTTGGCGATCATGATCTGCCGGAGCGCCTGCTCCAGCGTCACGCCTTCCAGCGTCAGCGTGATCGAGCGATCCTGGAAATCGCGGTCGTAGGTGACGTTGATGCCCGTCGCGTTGCCGATGAAGTTCAGGACGTCGCGGATGCCGGCGTTGGTGAAGCGGATGCTCAGCGGGTCGCGGCTCGACGGGCTGAGGATGGGCTCGGCCGACTGCCGCCGCGCCTGTTCGCGCAGCTTCTCGATCTCCGGCCGCGGCGCCGCCGCCTCGAGCCGGTCGCGGAGCATCCGCTCGAGCTCCGCGGCCCGCTGCACGACCGGCCGGTTCGACGGCTCGAACTCCAGCGCCTTGCGATAGGCGCGGACCGCCTCCTCGGGCTGGTTGGCGGCCTCGAACGCACGGGCCCGGGCGATGTACATCTGTGCGGCCGCCAGCATCGCGCGCTCGAGCGCGATCTTGTAGTCGGGGCGATCGGGATCGTCCTGCAGCGCCTGGCGATAGAAGCCCACGGCCGAGTCCCAGTCGCCGGCCTTTGCCGCCTCCTGTCCACGCGTGTAGGCCCGCCCGGTCGCGCAGGCCGCGACGATGGCCGCGAGGGCCACGATGGCCAGCGTTCGCCCTGCCAATGTCAGCTTCATGCGGCTCTCAGACAAGTGGGGTTCCCATCCCGTGCGTCCTACGTCCAGAGTCCCTTCTCACTTCTCACGTCTCCCGGCTACTGCCCGGTCAGCCGGATCGTCTGTCGGCCGCGCCCGTCGAGATACGCCATCTCGATCGACTCGGTCCCGATCTTGAGGATCCGGTATCGGCCGTCGATGATATCCCCTTCCCTGCCGTGCATCGGCGCGCGGCCTTCGCCCTGGCTGAGCACCGCGAGCTTCAGGCCGTCGGCCGTTTCCACCACGCCGATGAACTTCAGGGCGATGGGCGGCGGGGGCGGCGGGCCGGCGGGCGCGGTCGGACCGGCGGGCACTGCGGGCACGGGCGCGAACACCGGCGCCGATCCGGGTGACGATCCACCGGCCGCGGTCGCCCGCGCCTGGAACCGGAATGGATCCCGCGTCGTCTCGGCCGGCTTTGCCCGCGGCGCCTCCAGGTCGGCCAGCCGAACGGCCTCCGCCGAGGGCAGCGGCTCCGTGGCCGCCGTGCCACGCCGCCCGCCCTGCGCGACCGCCGCGGGCGCGGGTGCGGACGGCCCGAAGAACGTCCAGGCCGCGGCGCCGAGCAGCACGAGCGCCGCCGCCACGGCGAGCAGGGTGCGGCGGTCAGCGTGCATCGCGGGACGCCCGGTAGTACGTCGAGAGGTCGAGCGACAGCGTCAGCGCCGACTGGTCCGTGTTGCCCTCCGCAAGAAAGACGTTGTCGATGACCAGGAAGTCTGGCGCCGTCTCGATCTCGTAGATGAAGGCGCGGATGTCCTCGTAGTCGCCGCTCAGGGAGTAGCTCACGCGGAGCCGCTCGAGCGACGAGTCGTCCAGCTCCTCCGGCGCAGCGGAGCTGCGCTGGAACGTCACGTCGTGCTCGCGCGCCATCTGGCTCAGCCTGAGGTGCGTCAGGCGGCGCGCGGTGGCCACGTCAGCCGGCAGCACCTCGCCGTAGAAGCGTTCGAGGTCGCGGGCGGCCTGGGACTGGCCGTCGCGTGTCTGCTCGGCCGCGCGCAGCTCGGCCTCCGCCGCGGCCCGATCCTCGACGGCCTCCGTCGCCCTCCGCGCTCCGGCGTCGGTGGACGCCGACAGCGGAAGCACCACGAAGAGCAGGACGCCGAGATTCGCGACCAGCGCCACGCCCAGCGTCACGATCCAGAGCCGGTAGTCGCCGACCACCCGCGACAGCGGCACCGCCTCGGCCATGCCGAACTGCGCCTTCATCGCTGCACCTCGGCCTTCGCTTCGGTGGACGCCGGGGCGGACGCGGGCGGGGGCAACCCGTCGACCGCGGCCTCGGCCGGAGCCGGCGTGGCCGCCGACGGCCGGTAGTAGCCCTGGATGACGGACATCAGGGTGCCGTCCTCCTGCGCCTCTTCCTGCCGGGACAGCACCTGGCGGAACGCGCCGGTGTTCTCCAGGGCCTCGATGAACGCGTCGAGGTCTTCGACGCGGCGTGACACGACGGACACCGCCACCATCATGCGGCCTCCCGCGTCGATCTGCGGCGTGACGGCGGCGATGCGGGCGCCGGGCGGCAGCGTGCGCTCGAACTGGTTGAACAGCTCCGTCCACGAGAATGTGCGGCGGTCGATCAACTGGTTGGCCTCGTGGGCGGCGACCTGGACGGCCGCGAGCTGCTCGCGGTTGATGGTCTGGCGGATGCGAAGCGCTTCGGCGCGCAGATGGCTCGCGTCGCGCGTGGCGGTCTCGGCCTGGCCCCGGGCCTCGGCGCCCTCCGACCGGAGCGCGAGAATCCGCGCGGCGTTATAGGCGGTCAACCCGACGGCCACCAGCGTGATCAGGCCGAGCACGACACGCACCAGGCGCTCGTTGTAGAACGGTCGGGTCGAGAGGTTGGCGCCCAGCACGTCAGGCCGCCTTCCCTTCGCGGGCGAGGACACCGACCAGCGGCGCCAGGTGCCCGGCCGGCACGGCCTCCACCCGCATCGACAGCCGGGCCTCGAGATCCTGCTGCACCTCGGCGGTCAGCGACTCGGCCCCCGCCAGCCACACGTGCGAGAACCCCGTGCCCTGGAGGCGGTCTTCGTAGTACATCGCGGTCTGGTGGATGAGGTCGCCGAGCGATCCCTCCGAATCATCGGAGCGGGTCCGGAAGAAGATCAGCCGGTCACCCCGCATGACGGCAACCGTCGTGAACGACTCCGCCACGTGCACCACCAGCCAGTCGCCCGAGGACGCACCGCCCGCCAGCAGGCTGCCGACGACGCCGAACGTCGCCACGTCGACGAGGCCGGCATGC
>CAZLBU010000095.1:0-7737 GCA_964557815.1 uncultured Bifidobacteriaceae bacterium
GCCGCGGATGACGCAGATGACGCAGATGGAGGTGGGGCCGCTGGCCACCCGTCTCCCTGCTCTGGCTGAACTCCCGGCCTCTTCGTCGGCTGCCCGCTCTGCCCCATCTGCGACTGCCCCTTCTGCGTCGTCGGCGGCTGTCCGCTCTGCGTCATCTGCGGCTGTCCGTTCCGCGTCGCCTGCAGCGCCCTCCGTGTCCGCATCGAGGGCTCGTGGTATTCACGGAAGATCGTCTCCGAGTCGAGCGTGAGCGTCTCGAACGCCGCGAGGCGCGCCTCCAGCGCGCGGTCGTCGATGCGCTCTGGATGGAGTTGCTGCTCGATCCAGGCCTCGACGCCGATGCGCTGGATGCGGGCGATGTCTCCGGGACGGGGCCCGTAACCCAGACGGTTCAAGATGTGGGCCGCAGAGGCCGCAGAGGCCGCAGATGGCGCAGATGGCATAGAGGCCGCAGAAGGCGCGGATAGGGCGAGGACGCTCGACGTCGGCGTCTGAAGCGTCAGCGCGATGGCGGCTGCGGCGGCGGCGACAGGTCTCGCGAGGCGGTGCGACATGGGGTAACCTCTGCTGATCGATATGACCAGCCCATGCCCGTCAGGGTTTAACCGCTCCGTGCTTCGCAGGAGCGCCGCACGAGGGCGAGGATGGCGCTGACGGTGGTGCCCGCCGTCGGGCCCGTGCTCGAGCGCGTGCTGGACGACACGTTTCCGCTCTGGCACGAGGGGCTCACGCGGGAGAACTACGGGCGCTACTGGGCGGCGCAGCTGAAGACGCCGTGGAGTGCGGCGCACCTGGATCGCGTGGCGCTCCAGGACGGCCCGCATACCGTGTCGAGCGCCAAGCGGTACGACCTGGCCTTCCACATCGACGGGCGTATCCGCCGCGTGCTGGGCATCGGCGCCGTGTTCACGGCGCCCGCGTACCGCGGACGCGGAGCGGCGAGGGAATTGCTGACGCGGCTGATGGAGAGGGCCGAGGCCGAAGGCTACGAATTCGCGGCGCTCTTCTCCGCCATTGCCCCGGCATTCTACGAGCAGCTGGACTTCGTGCCGGTGCCCCTCACCGAGCGGCGCCTCGAGGTCGATCAGAAGGGCGGCGGTCCGCCCGCGGTCCTGGTGAGGAGTAGCGACGACAGGGATCTGCCCGCGCTCGCCGAGATGAGCGCCGCCCGCACAGCCGGTGCGCGGCTGTCGGTTGCTCGTGGCGAGGACTACATCAAGTTCGGCGTGGCACGACAGCGCTTGCTGGCGGGCCTCGGCCCTCCGGGGCTGCGCGAGGTGGAGTTCCTGGTCACAGAGGAGGGGCACCAGGCCGTCGCGTACCTCCTCTGCGTGGCGCACCGCGGGCGGTGGACGATCGAGGACGCAGGGGACCGGGATCCTTCGGGCGCGCGCCTCGGCGCGATGCTGCAGGTGATGCTCTCGCGCCATCCCGGCGAGGCGGTGCCGGAGATCCGCGGATGGTTCCCGCACGAGTTGATCCCTCCGCAGGTCCGCGTGGCCTCGGCCGCGCCGACCCGCGAGGTGCTGATGATCCGGCCACTGAAGGATCGGATCCTGCCGCTGCCGCCGCTATCGGCGGAGGAAGTGGCGTTCTGGCACGGGGATCGATTCTGAGAAGCGAGAAGTCAGAAGTGAGACGTGTCAGCGTTGCTGGAGCTCCAGCGTCAGGGCCTGGCTCTCCCCTTCCTCCAGGGACAGGCGCGTGGCCAGGTCCTCGATGCTGGCGAGGAACTCCGGATCCCCAGCCTGTCCGTCCTCCAGGCCCTGCTGGGCGACCGCCATGTAGTCGCCGGGCGGGAGCCCCGTGATGCGGACGGTTCCCTGCTGGTCGGGCCGCGCGGTCCTCGTGAATCGCGACTGGAACGTGCGCAGGCGCTCGTCCGCGGCGAACAGGACGACGGTGGCGTCCAGCACGGGCTGCTTGCGCGCATCGATCACCGTGCCGGTCAGGGTGCCGACCTTCTGCGTGATCTCGACGCGCAGCCCCGCGACGTGCTGGCCAGGGCCGACGTCGATGGGCGTGTCCGTGACATCCTGGCCGTTCAGCGTGACCGACTTCAGCATCCATCCCTGCGGGACGGTGACGCGGACCACGCGTGCATCGGTGATGTTGCCGACCTCGAATGTCCCATTGCCAGCGATGCGCCCTCCGCCTCCTCCGCCGAGGCCTGGCGACGCATCGGGCGTGGCCGGCCGCGCGGCCACCTGGATGGGCGGGGCAGACGAGGGCAGTGGGGCTCCCGTGTCTGTGACGACTGTGCCGCTCAATCCAGTGTGAGGCCGGCGACGTCCTCCGCTCCCACCGTGAGGTCCATGCGCGCGAATTCACCCTCGCCACGGATGCCCGTGCGCGCCTGCATCTGATACCGGCCCGGCGGGACGTTCGCGATACGGAACGCGCCGCTCGCGTCGATGCGGCCGCCGCCACCCGGCATGAACGCCGCCGCCCCGCGCACATTGCCCGGCGGCAGCAGCACCACGGCGCCGCCGGGAGGCGGCACACCCCCGGAGCTCAGGACGTGCCCCGACACCGTTACGAGCCGCGTCGTGACCAGGCCGAACGACACGCTGCTGTTCTCCTGCGCCAGCCCCAGCCGCACGCGCTCGGCCTCGCCGGGGTCCGGCGTGCCGGGGAAGTACGTCGGCGCATAGCCCGACGGATCGTCGCCGGGATCCGTAACCTCTCGCGTGCGGAGGTTCGCGCTCACGAAGTAGTCGCCGGGCGGCAGGCCGAACAATCGGTACTGCCCCTGGTCGTCGGTGGTGTCGCGCGCCCCGGCGGGCACCAGCCGACGCGCCCCGCCGGCGTAGGCGTAGCGCATCGCCATCACGGCGGCGTTGGCCACCGGCTCGCCGAACTCGTCGGTCACGCGCCCGCTGATGACGCTCCCGCGCGGCAGGCCGATCAGCAGCTTGTCCAGCACCTGGCCGTCGGCCAGTTCCAGCGGCGTACCCGACTCGCCCGGCCGACGCTGCCCGTACTGGAGCGTGACGAAGCCGCCCTTGCTGGCCGTCATCGCATAGCGGCCGGCGGCCAGCTCCCGGATTTCGAAACGGCCTTCGGCATCGGTGGTGGCGAGCCGCGCCTCGCGCACGCTCTGCGCGCTCACACGCACCTGCGCGCGCCTGACCGGCGCTCCGGTGTCCAGCGCCACCACCTGGCCACGCAGCACGCCCGTCCCACGCGGAGCGGGCACCTCGGCGAGCCGTCCCGCGCGTGGAGGCGTCCGCTGGCCCCCCTCTTGCGGGCGTGCTGTCCCCACCTGAGCTGCCGACCCGGGCCCTTGCGCTGACAGGGTGGCCGCTGGCATCAGCACCCAGGCGGCCCAACAGGCGCAGGCCATGGCCGACAGTCGTCCCCGCCACCGCGAGCAGTAGTCACGTGAAGCGCTGCGTGTCATCGACGGCCCCTGAATCCTCTACGCCGCCCGCGGCGCGTCCGTTACTTGACCGTCGCCAGCCGCAGATCGAGTGTCCGCGATTCCCCCTCCCGAATCTCAGCGGTTGCCGCGGCCTCCAGTGCGCGGCCAAGGAAATCCGGGTCGAGTGCCTCGCCCTGCTCCAGGCCCTGCACAGCGATGGCGCGATAGCCGTCGGTGGGTGTCAGGCGCACGGTGTACTTGCCGTTGACGTCCGGCCTGGCCGTGCGCACGTAGCGCGACGAGAACGTCCAGAGATCGCGGTTCTCGGGGAACACCACCACGGTCGCGTCCGTCACCGGCACGTTGCGATCGTCGGTCACCAGGCCGGCCAGCTCGGTGATCTTCCGGGTGAGCACGACCTCCACGTCCTCGACCACCTGGCCGGGGCCCACGTCGACGGCCACGTCCGCGAGATCCACGTTGTCCTTCATCGCGCTCTTCATCGACCATCCGCCGCCGGGCATGTCGATCGACCAGCGCAGGCGCACGCGGTCGGTCAGTCCGCTGACCTCGAACGTCCAGTCGTCGCGCACCGTGCCCGGGGCCACGCCGAAGCCGGGCCGCGTGGGATCCTCGGGCTGCGCGAAGATGCGCATCTGCTGCGGCCTGAAGGGCGGCACGGTCCCGTCGTCGGTGACGACGCGGCCGCGGATGATCCCGCCCCGGCCGGTCACGATGAAGACGTCGCGGACGTCCTCGCCGTTGACGGTGACGTCCAGACGCGCGACCTCGGCGTCCGGATTGCCCCGACTGCCCATCGGCTGCACCGTCAGCGTGTAGGCGCCCGGGGCCAGCGGTGCGGTCTGGAACGTGCCATCCGGGCGCACCTGGGCGCCCGACATCATGCCGCCGAACATCATGCCCTGATCCCGCGGCGCCACCATGAGCATGCCCCCGACATAGGGCTCGCCGGCGCTCGTTGTCACCCGCCCGAGGATGCGGCCGACCCGCGTGGCGGTGAGCGCGAAGGTGACGTTGGGGAGCTCCTGGCCTGCGCGCACCGTGAGGCGGCGCGCCTCGCCGACATTCGACGTGCCCGGGTAATACGTGGGCGCATAGCCGTCGGCCGGCGGGGTGAACGAGGTCGCGGCCGAGCTCATCGGCATGAACTCGAAGGCCCTGAGCGTGGCCATGACGTAGTACTCGCCGGGCGACAGGCCGTAGAGGCGGAACTGCCCGAGGTCGTCGGTGCGATCGGTGCCCCCTTCGGCGCCGGCGCCCACCAGCCGCCGCGCGCCGCCCATGAAGGCGTAGCGCTGCACGGTCACCTGCGCCGACGACACCGGCTCGCCGAACTCGTCCACGACGCGGCCGCTGATGGCGCCGCCGCGCGCGAGCGCGAAGTTCAGCTTCTCGATCACCTGGCCGTCGCTGATCTCGATGGGCGTGCCCGGCTGGTTCGGCGTGCGCTGCCCGAACGACTGCGCGACATAGCCGCTCCGTTGCGCGCTGACGGTGTATCGGCCCGCCGGCAGCTTCGCGATCTCGAAGCGGCCTTCCGCGTCGGTCTGCGCCAGGCCGCTGCCCTCGCCACCCATGGCAAACGCCCGCACCTGCGCGCGGCGCAGCGGGGCGCCCGTGTCGGCCGCGACCACGTAGCCGCGGATCACGGCGGCGCCTTCGCGCGGCTCCCCGGGCTGGCGGTCGCGCGCGGGAGCCTGACCTGGCTGGACGACCCCACCCGTCACACCGCCGGTCACGCCACCCGGGAAGGGGGCCGGCATCGCGCCGGACTGTGGACCGGGGGGCGCCGCCCGCGCCGTGAGCGCGAGGGCGAGCAAAGGGCCGAGGAGGGCGAGGGGTCGCCGCATGTCGAGCCTCCGGGAGTGGTGCCGAATTATAGTGCCGGTGGAGGCGGACGTGGATCCACTGACGAACAAGGGCACGGCCTGCACGATCGAGGAGCGCCGTGCGCTCGGCATCGACGGGCTCCTGCCGCCGCGCGTCGAGTCGCTCGCCGAGCAGGCGGACCGCGTCCTGGCCAACGTCCGCGCGAGGTCCGGCCCGCTGGAGCGCTACATGTGCCTCTGCGGGGTGCACGACGAGAACGAGACGCTGTTCTTTCGGGTGCTCGTCGACAACCTCGAGGAGCTCCTCCCCGTTGTCTACACGCCGACGGTGGGGGATGCGTGCACGCAGTGGAGCGACATCTACGAGCGGCCAAGGGGCCTCTACATCTCGGCGTGGCAGCATCGCGGGCGCGTCCGCGAAGTGCTGCGCAACTGGCCACGCGCGCGCGTCGGCATCATCGTCGTCACCGACGGCGGCCGGATTCTCGGGCTCGGCGATCTCGGCGTCAACGGGATGGGGATTCCGATCGGCAAGCTGGCGCTCTACACCGCCTGCGCGGGCGTGCCTCCGGCGCTGGGCCTTCCGATCACGCTCGACGTCGGCACCGACAATGCCGCCGTCCGCGAGCATCCACTCTACCTGGGGGAACGCGAACCCCGTCTCTCGGGGACGCGGTACGACGACTTCCTGGAGGAGTTCGTCGAGGCCACGCAGGAGGTGTTTCCCGGCGCCATCGTACAGTTCGAGGACTTCAACAACGCCTCGGCGTTCCGGCTGCTCGGGCGCTATCGCGATCGGCTCTGCTGCTTCAACGACGATGTGCAGGGCACGGGCGCGATGGGGCTGGCCGGCCTCTACTCGTCGGGGCGGATTACCGGGAAGGCGCTTCGCGAGCAGCGCCTGCTGTTCGTCGGGGCAGGCGAGGCGTGCCTGGGTATGGGCGGCCTGGTCGTCTCCGCGATGCGGCGCGAAGGGCTGTCGGAGTCCGAGGCGCTGGCGCGGTGCCTGTTCGTGGATTCACGCGGGCTCGTGGTGGCCCGCCGCACCGACCTGCCCGAGCACAAGCGCCGCTTCGCGCAGGACCGCGCGCCAGAGCCGGACCTGGCCGCCGCCGTCGAGGCGTTTCAGCCGACGACCATCATCGGCGCCTGCGGGCAGGGTGGGCGCTTCACCGAGGACGTGCTGGCCGCGATGGCGCGCCTCAACGAGCGCCCGGTGGTGTTCGCGCTCTCGAACCCCACGTCGAAGGCGGAGTGCACCGCGGAGCAGGCCTATGCCTGGACGGGCGACCGCGCCATTTTCGCGAGCGGCAGCCCGTTTCCGTCGGTGGCGCATGCCGGGCACGTGCACGTGTCGGGGCAGGGGAACAACGCGTTCGTCTTCCCGGGCGTTGGGTTGGGCGTGCTCGTCGCGGGCGCGCGGCGCGTGACCGACGAGATGTTCCTCGCCGCCGCGCACGCGCTGGCCGGGTGCGTGACCGTCGGGGAACTGGGTGAAGGGCGCGTCTTCCCGGCGCCGGCACGCCTGCGCGAGGTATCGCGCGTGGTGGCCGCCGCCGTCGCGGACGTTGCCTTCAGCGCGGCCCAGGCGGCGCGTCCCCGCCCGCCCGACCTCGCCGCCGCCGTGGCCGACGCCATGTGGGAGCCGCTGTACTCACAGGCTGCTCATTGGCGATTGCTTATTGATGATTGAGTGATTCATTGGATGACTGGGGATTGGGGCATTGGGCATTGGATTGGGGATTGGGTCATTGGGGCATTGGCGATTTCCGATTCGCCCGTCCGCCGAGGCCCGGCGTGGTCGTCCCGCTGCCAGGGATGCAGCCGTCGGGACGGCAATGGCCCAGTCGCTCAATCACCCAATCGTCAATCCAATGTTCATTGCCCCAATCGCCAATCACCCAATGAATCACTCAATCATCAATCGGCAATCATCAATGGACAGCCCCGTCGCGCTGGTTAGCGCAGAAACTCGGCGACGACGCGGGCGGCGTTGAACCCCGAACCGCCGGTCAGCCCCGTGCCCGGATGCGTCCCCGAGCCGCAGAGGAACAGCCCGTCCACGGGCGAGCGGTAGTGCCCGAACCCGAGCAGCGGGCGCATCATCAGCATCTGGTCCAGCGCCAGTTCGCCGTGGAAGATGTGCCCGCCGGCGAGCCCCCAATCGCGTTCCATGTCGGCGGGCGTGATGAGCTCGCTGGCGACGACCAGCCCACGCAACCCCGGCGAGTGGCGCTCGAGCGTCGCGAGCACCGTGTCGAGGATGGCGTCGGCCTCCGGTCCCCCCGCGCGCTGCGAACTGCCGATTCCCGGTTCCCGGTTCCCGGTTCCCGGCGCCCGGCACGCATCCATCGGCACCCACTGCACGTACGCCGACAGCACGTGCGCGCCCGCAGGAGCGAGCGACGTGTCCACGAGCGAGGGGAGGGTGAATTCAACCCACGGCTCGCGCGACCACTCGCCGTACTTCGCGTGATCGAACGCCCGCTCCAGGTAGTCCAGCGTCGGCGCGATCCGCACCGG
>CAZLBU010000095.1:7747-9546 GCA_964557815.1 uncultured Bifidobacteriaceae bacterium
CATCTGCCTGGTGGCCTCGCCGAACGCGGGCAGGGCCGACAGTGCCAGATTGACCTTGGCCAGCGTCCCGCGCGTGCGCACGCGCCGGATGCGCCAGAGGAACTCCGGCGGCAGGTGCTCGGCGTCGCAGAGTGACAGGAACGTGCGCTTCGGGTCCAGGCCGGAGACGACGGCGCGTGATTCAATCGTGTCCCCCGAGGCCAGCGTGACGCCGACGGCGCGATCGCCTCGCATCACCACCTGGGCGACTTCCGCATGCGTCCGGATGGCCACGCCGTGCCGCCGGGCGGCGGCCTCGAGGGCTCGTGCGACTGCGATGGGTCCGCCATCGACCTCCGCTTCGCGCAGGGCCGCCACCGAGTGGTTGGCTTCGTGCAGTAGCAGCTGCAGGCCGCTTCCGGCGGACCATGGTCCCATCATCCCGCCGAGCAGGCCGTCGGCCGCCACGGCCGCGCGCAGGAGCTCGGTCTCGAAGACCTCGCTGACCAGGTCGGCGACCGCCATCGGCCCCCACCGGAGCAGCCGCCACGCATCGTCCTTCGGCAGTCGTCGGAAGGCGCCGGCGGTGCGCATCGCCGTCCACAAGTCGTCGGCGCCGGGATCGTCGACGTCGGGCGGCGTGCGCGTGAACAGCGTGCCGACCACGTCGGCGACGCGTGCGAGCGATTGCGCGAACGCCGGCCAGGCGCCCGCATCGTGTCTGGACCAGGGACGGATGGCCCCGGCGGCGGCCGTGGCGTCACTGAAGAGCGCGAGCGCACGCCCGTCGGGCGCGAGCGCCGTCATGCGGACGGGCCGCGTGACGAACGACAGGCCGTGGTCCGCCAGGCGCAGGTCGTTGACGACGTCCGCCCGGAGCGGTCCGGTGCGGTGGGCCAGCGTGGGCACGCGGAACCCCGGCGCCAGCTCGTGCTCGGCCGCGCAGCCTCCCAGCGCGTCGCGCCGTTCGAGCAGCAGTGTCCGGAGCCCGGCCTTCCCGAGCATCGCGGCGCAGGTGAGCCCGTTGATGCCCCCGCCCATCACGATGGCGTCGTATGTCATCGTCCGAGGATTCTTTCCGCCGCATTCTTCCCCGGCGCGCCCATGATGCCGCCGCCCGGGTGCGTGGCCGATCCGCACATGTAGAGCCCGCGCACCGGCGTGGTGTACTGCGCCCACCCCGGAACGGGCCGCAGGAAGAACAGCTGCTCGAGCGTCAGCTCGCCCTGGAAGATGTTGCCCTCCGAGAGACCGAAATCCCGCTCGATGTCGAGCGGCGTCAGCACCTGCCGGTGGAGGATCAGATCCCGGATGTTCGGCGCGTGCTCGGCAATCGTGTCGATGACGGCGTCGCCGAACGCCTCGCGCTGCCGGTCCCACTCGTGCTCGGTCGGTTCCCGACGTGCCTCTCCCCGCTCCCGTCGTGTCTCTTCCCCGTCCCGTCGCGCCTCTTCGCTGTCCCGTCGCAGGTCGTACGGCGCGTATTGGACGAAACACGACATCACGTGCTTGCCCGGAGGCGCGACCGACGTGTCGGTGAGCGACGGGATGACGATGTCGATGTAGGGCCGCCGCGAGAACCGGCCGTACTTCGCATCGTCGTAGGCGCGCTCCATGTAGTCCACGCTCGGCGAGATGGAGATGGCGCCGCGCAGGTGCGGGCCCGTGCCCGGCAGGCATGTGAAGTTCGGGAGGCCGTCGAGGGCGAGATTCACCTTGCCCGACGATCCGCGGAACTTGTAGCGACGCACGCCCTCGACGAAGTCCGACGGCAACTCCTTCGCGTCCATCCAGCGCAGGAAGGTGTGCCTCGGGTCCAC
>CAZLBU010000096.1:0-3929 GCA_964557815.1 uncultured Bifidobacteriaceae bacterium
GCCGTCGAGATGGCAATGTCCGTCGAACCGAGACGTTGCAGCGCGAGATCGCGGAGGCTCGCGCGGACCGAAGCGCCCACCAGCAGCGCGCCGGCGAGGACGGCGACGGCCACGGCGATGCCGATGGCCACCAGCGCGTGCAGGACCCGGTAGTGCCACAGCGACGCGCGCGTCATCGACACGTCACGCCTCCTCGAGCCGTCCCCCGGCCATGGCCAGCCGGCGCTCGAAGCGCCCCGCCAGGGCGGCGCTGTGTGTCACTACCAGCAGCGTGGTGTGCTGCCGGGCCTGCAGCCGCAGCAGCACGTCGGCGACCGTCTCCGCTGTCTGGCTGTCGAGGTTCCCCGTGGGCTCGTCGCAGACGAGCAGCCGCGGGCTGCGGATGAGCGCGCGTGCAATGGCCGCGCGCTGCTTCTCGCCGCCCGAGAGCTCCGCGGGCCGGTGATGGGCGCGAGGCTCCAGGCCCACCGCGGTCAGCAGCACCCTGGCCCGGTCGCGGGCATCGGGATCGGGCTCCCCGACCAGCGTGGGCACCAGCGTGTTCTCCAGGACCGTGAGCTGCGGCAGGAGGCAGTGATCCTGGAACACGAAGCCCACCTCGCGATTGCGGAACCGCGCCAGCGCGTCTGCCTGGAGCGCGTACGGGTTGGTGCCATCGAGATCCACGGTGCCGGAGGTGGGCCGCTCGAGGCCGCCGGCGATGTAGAGCAGCGTGCTCTTGCCCGAACCCGACGGCCCGGTGATGACCGCCGCCTCGCCTGTCGCGAGCGCGAGGCTCACCCCGTCCAACACGCGAAGCGGGCCCGCGGCCGTGGGGTAGTCCTTGGTGATGGAAGAAAGGGTCAGCACGCGTGGGCACCCTGGACGGCCTCGCGATACACCGCTTCCACGCGCTCGGCCATGCGGCCCAGCGTGAACAGCTCGCGTACGCCCTGGTAGCCCGCGTGGCCGAGGGCGCGGGCCCTGACGGGATCGTCCCACAAGTCGAGGAGTGCCCCGGCGATATGCTCGGGCGCGCCGGAGTCGGCGAGGGCGCCGCCGCCGGTCGCGTTCACGAGCTCGGGGAACGTGCCATGCGCCGGCGACACGAACGGCACGCCGGCCGCCATGGCTTCGAGCAGGTAGAGCGCCTTGGGCTCGTGGTACGGGCTGGGGACACAGAAGGCGTCCAGCTCGTGAAGGAAGGCGAACTTACCCGCCCGATCGGGCGCGCCGCGGTACTCGAACTCGCCCGCCAGGCCCGCGGTCTCGAGCTGGCGCGTGACGCTGTCGAAGTACGCCTGCTGGTCGGGCGCCCGGTAGCCGGCCGCCAGCAGGCGCGAGGGCGGCAGGCCCATGTCGCGGCGCAGCCGGACATAGGCCTCCGCCAGCACATGGAGGCCCTTCTCCGGGGCGATGCGCGCGAAGTAGCCGATGGTGAAGGGGCGGCGATCGAGCGGTGCGGCGCCCAGCCCCTCCGGAGCGGCAATGCCCAGCGGCGCCACCCGCATCTTCGACGCGGGGATGCCGAAGTAGTCGCGCGTGTAGTCGGCGTAGTACTGGCTGACAGCCACGAAGAGGTCCACGTCGGCCGCGTGCCTGCGGATGAGATCCAGCGCCTGCCCGCGGAAGGACCCGGGCAGGCCGTCCAGGAACAGGTCTTCGCCCTGCAGCGTGACGACGATGGGCACGTTGTCGAGCGCGCGCTTCAACGGGCCCGCCAGCGAGATGAGGAGCGTGTACGGGATGTTGACCAGGTCGGGCCGAGGCTCATCACGGAGCCAGTGCAGGAGCTTCTCGATCTCCTTCCGCTGCCGCCCTGCCTCGCCCTGGAGCGTCGAGACGGTCATCGCACCCAGCACCTTCGGGTCCACCGCAATCGATCCGCTGGACAGCGCCTTGATGACCCAGGGCGCGTCCCAGAGGCGATCCAGCATCTCCGGGGTGTGACGGAAGAGCGGCACGTGCTGCTCGAGGAAGACGCTGATGCCGCCGAAGAACACCCGCTCCTTCCGGCTGACGTTCTCCTCGTCGGTCAGCGTGGGCGTGTAGAAGGGCAGGAGCGTGACGTCGTGGCCGCGCCGGAGCAGCGCCCCCGCGAGCGCGTTGTCGCGCATGCAGCTGCCGCAGTACATGGACGCGGCGCCGGCGGAGAGGAGAAGGAGGCGCATGGGGGCGCTAGGCGTGCCTCTGGATGGCGCGGCGCGCGTACAGGTGCTCGAAGAGGTTGCCCTCGTGCGGCTGGTCCCAGCCGATCTGCGTCGTCGCGATGGCGCCGAAGTTGAGGCGGTCCACGAGGGGCGAGGCGACGAACCGCGCGCGGAACCGCGGATCCTCCGAGACGCAGGTCACCACGAGCGAGGGGCCGAGGCAGTCGGGCAGCCGGTCGGCCGGGACCTCGACCACGCTGGCGTAGGGGAAGAGAAACTCGCGATTGGCGAGCGGGTGATCGGCGTCGCAGCGGACCACCGTTGGCAGCAGATAGGTGCCGCCGTGGGCGCTGGCCACGCGCTCGCCGCCGCGCACGGCCACCGAGACATCGCGCGCCTGGTGGGCCTCTCCGCCCTCCGCCGGCCACAGGTCCTGGTCGATGGTCGCGGAGATGCGGTGCGCGGTCGCGGGATCGGCAAACGGCGCGAGTACTGCGTCGGGATCGTCAGCCGCGCGCGGGGTCACCTGGGCCAGCCGCGCGGCCAGCGCCTCGGCAATGCGATCCGCGTGCTTGGTCACCCAGACACCGGAGGCGTTCACGCAGGAGCGGCCGCCGTTGTTCGCGATCGACTCCGCCATCATCTCGATGTGGCGCTCCCAGTCGTCCGCCGCGTCCGGGCCGATGACGATCTTGCTGTACCCGGGGCCGTGCACCTCGACACGCGGGTCGGCTTTCCAGCGCCTCGTCGAGGCGACGTCGCCGAACACCATGCCGCGGCCGCAGGAACGCAGGATCTCGTTGCCGCCCGCATGGTCGGCCGGGTAGTAGCCGAAGACCTCGGCCGGCACGCCGGCCTTCACGTACGCCTGGATGATGCGGAACGGCGTCCACGGCTCGGCGCTGCCCGGTTTCAGCACGAGCGGCATCTTCAGCACGGTGGCAGGGGCCCAGAGCGAGTGCACGCCTGGCGAGTTGCTCGGCAGCACCACGCCCAGCGCATCCGCGCGCGCGAAGAAGCTGAGCATGTGGCCGCCGGCCACGCCGACCCCGCTGTCGAGGAGCGACAAATCGAGGCCACGCGTGAGCCCGGCGAGCACCTCTTCGACGCGGCTCAGCACGCCGTGCACCTTCGCCATGTTGCGCCGCACGCTCGCCCACGGCATCCCGGTGGTGGCCGACACCTGCTCGACGTAGTCCTGCGGCGTCTGGCCGTTCCCCTCGCCCAGCGGCAGCGTGTCGTGCAGGAACGACTCGGCCGCCCGGTGGGCGGCGGCCACCAGATCGGCCGCGGGGATGGCCTCCAGCCGCGTGCGCTGCCCGGCCTGCCGCAGCAGGTCACGGCGGATGAGGCCGACGTTGGCCTGGCTCATCGCGACCAACGGCTCGCGCGTGCGGAAGTGTGGCACCACCACGCGATCCACGCTCTGGTAAGGACGGCCCCAGCGAAGAATTGGCAGCTCGATCATGGGTGGCTCGGAGAGGTCTTGAGGTCTTGGGGGCTTGGGGTCTTGGGGCTTGGGGTCTTGAGGTCCTGGGGCGTGGGCACGGGCGCTCCGGTTTCCAGTTCCCTGTTTCCGGTTCCCGACTCCCGGTTCCCGACAACGTCAGTACACCCCCTCCACAACCGCCTTCTGGAAGCGCGAGAAGGGGCGGACGTTGCGGACGCCGTCCCACGGGTAGGTCGGGCACGGGCGCTCGCGCTCGCACTCGTCGCGCTCCAGGAAGCGCGGCATGAAGAACTCCTTCGTCAGGGTCGTCAGTCGGACGCGGCCGGTGGCGCCGTACTCCACGATGCGCG
>CAZLBU010000096.1:3947-9544 GCA_964557815.1 uncultured Bifidobacteriaceae bacterium
CCCAGTCGTCCTCGGGCTCGGGCGGCTTGTGGCCGGCCAGTCCCATCAGCGTGTTGCCGTACGTGGGCGCGAAATAGGCGCCCTCCATCAGTTCTTCCACGGCGAACCGGTGGAACTGGGGCGTCATCTCGGTGCCGCCGCAGAAGACGCCGGTGACGCCCGCCTTCTTGAGCGAGATCCGCTCGCAGAGCGCTTCGAGCAGCTTGGGCGTCGTGAACAGGCACTTGATGGTGTCGTGCGCCTTCAGCAGCGTGAGCGCCTGGTCGATGACGTGGCGCTTGTACAACTCCACCATCTCCAGGTCGCCCATCCTGATCAGCTTGATGACCCACCGGGGATCGAGATCCACCATGTAGCAGATGCCGCCGCGATGCTGCGCCAGGTGCTCGATGGCGAGGCGGAGGCGCCGCGGGCCGCTCGGCCCGATCTCGAGCCAGTCGGCACCCTTCGGGAAGTGTCCGTCCGGCAACGTGTCGCTGAACGTGGAGTAGTCGATGCGGAAATCATCGATGTTGATTCGCGACTTCGGGACGCCGGTGCTGCCGCCCGTCTCGAAGACGTACACGGGCCTGCCGGCGTAGCCCTTCGGCACCCAGCGTCGGGCATCGCCCCCGCGAAGCCATTCGTCCTGGAAGGCGCCGAACCGGTCGAGATCGTCGTAGGTCTGTACGTCGCGGCGCGGATCCCACGCGGCCCGGGCCGCCCAGTCCAGCCAGAACGGGCAGCCGGTCTCGGGACTGAAGTGCCACTGCATCAGTTCGCGGACCCACTGGTCCAGTGCCTGGCGGGCACGGCTGAGCTCGGAGGCGGCGGGCGCAGGGGCGGCGGGCATGTTCAGGATTCTAGTGCAAAGAAAAACGGGAGCAGGCTGTATACCAGCCATGCTCCCGTTCCGTCGGACACCGGGGTGAGAGAGAGATGCGGAATGAAGGCCCCGGCGTCGTCCGATTAGTTGGTCGCCGCCGGCTTCGGCAGGATGACCGCGTCGATCACGTGGATGACGCCGTTCGACGCCACGATGTCGGTCTTCACGACGTGGGCGTTGTCCACCATCACACCGCCGCCCATGGTCGAGACCTTGATGGATCCGCCCTGGACGGTCTTGGCTTCCTTCACCTTCACGACATCGGCCGCCATCACCTTGCCGGGCACCACGTGATAGGTGAGGATGGCCGTCAGCTTCGCCTTGTTCTCGGGCTTGAGCAGGTCTTCCAGGGTGCCCGCCGGAAGCTTCGCGAACGCCTCGTCCGTCGGGGCGAACACCGTGAACGGCCCGGCGCCCTTCAGCGTCTCCACGAGGCCTGCCGCCTGCAGCGCCGCCGCCAGGGTCTTGAACTGGCCCGCCGCCACCGCCGTGTCCACGATGTCCTTACCCTGCGCGCGGGTGATGGTGCCGGCCGAGAACGCCAGGGCCGTGACCGCCGCGCCGAACACGAAAATCTTCAGTGCCTTCATGAGTTCTATCTCCTTGGTCTCGGGATGTTCCGTATGAGCGCTGGGACCTCAGGTGACCCGCACCTCCCCGAATCTGCCAGGTAGGACGCCCCGAGGATCGGAAGGGTCCCGGGTTCAGGGCGCCCTCTCCAAAGTCGTTTGACCGCCGAGAAGCGAAAAGATAATTTATTTGACTGAGAAGAAAATGCTGACGCCAACCCTCAGCGAAGGGCTCGGGGCATACGGAATCGGCGGGAAGCTGCGGGCCCTCCGCCTGAAGCGAAAGCTGGGCCTCGTCGACCTGGGCCGGCACACCGGGCTCTCACCCGCGATGATCTCGAAGCTCGAGCGCGGGCTCATGTTCCCGACCCTCCCAACGCTGCTGCGCCTTGCGATGGTGTTCGACGTCGGGCTCGATCACTTCTTCGAGGCCTCCACCCCCCGCCGCGCCCTGGGGATTGTCCGGGCGGCCGAGCGGAGGCGGTTTCCGGAGAAGCTCGGGGGGCGCGAGGTGGTGTGGGAGTTCGAGTGCCTGGACTTCGCGGCGACCGAGCGGGTGATGAACGCCTACCGCGTGCGGTTCCTGCAGGCGGCAACCAAGCCGCGGACCCACGAACACGCAGGAGCCGAGTTCCTGCACGTGCTGTCCGGCCGGCTCGGACTGCTGGTCTCAGGCGACGAACACGTCCTGGAGCACGGGGACTCGATCTACTTCGACTCGTCGCAGCCGCACGGCTACCGCCGTCTCGGCCCGAAGCCGGTGGAGGCGATTGTCGTCACCGTGCCGGCGTGAGACATCCCCAAGCCCCAAGCCCCAAGCCCCAAGCCCCAAGCCCCAAGCCCCAAGCCCCAAGACCTCAAGACCTCTCCCTCGGCATCCACGGCACGAACGCCGACGTGCGGGCGATGTATGCCTCGTAGCCGGGCTTGCTCTTCACGAGCCCGCGCTCCAGCATCGCCACGCCGGACACGCGCAGGAGCAGCCACGTCATGAGCAGGGGACCGAGCAGGCCCGGGATGCCGCCCGGGGCGCCCGCGCCGATGATGCCCAGGCCCCACCACAGTACGGACTCGCCGAAGTAGTTCGGATGGCGGGAGTAGCGCCAGAGGCCGCGGTCCATCACGCGCCCGCGGTTGGCCGGATTGCGCTTGAAGCGGGCGAGCTGGCCGTCGGCCACCGCCTCGAGCAGCCACCCCGCGACGAACACCAGCGCGCCGGCGAGGTCCCACACTGTCGGAAAGCCCCTGCGGTCTCCGACCGCGAAGTAGAGCGGCCACGACACGATCCAGGCCACGACGGCCTGCAGCAGGAACACCTGCAGGTAGCTGCGCCACCACCATGTCGAGCCGTGCTGCTCGCGCCACGCGCGGTATCGCGGATCCTCGCCGTGCCCGACGTTGCGGCGACCGATATGCCAGGCGAGCCGGGCCGCCCAGAGCGCCGTGGCGCCCAGTACCAGCCACGCTCGTGGGTGCGCAGGCCATGCGAACCCCAGATACGCCGCCAGCGCGACGATGAACGACGGGCCCCACCACATGTCCACGATGGACGCATTGCGGAGCTGGAGCGAGACGATCCAGAGCGTGGTGAAGAGGGCGAGCAGCGCCAGGAGGCCGTCGATCATGGACGTCACGCCCATCCCGCACGGCCGCGTCGTCTACAATCGCGAACGAAGGAGTTCACACGCATGCGATCCCTTTTGATCGGCCTGATCCTGCTTACGTGCCCGTGGCCGGCGACCGCCCAGCCGGTCGGGACGGCGTCCGCCGCGGAGCAGGAGGTGCGGGCCTTCATTGCGACCTACAACGCGGCGTACGGCCGCAACGACTTGGACGCGTATTTTCGCTCGTTCGCCCCCGACCTGACGCAGTGGTTCCCGTCCGGCCGGGTGGACCTCCCGAGCTACGAGCAGTCGTGGCGCAAGTACATCGGCTCGGGCAACCGGCTCGAGGGCGTGGAGGTCAGGGACCTTCGCGTGCAGGTCGGGCCGTCGGGAGACACTGCGGTGGCCACGTACATCCTGCGCGTCACCGAGCGGACGGCGAAAGGGGAGGTGTCCACCGAGGACAACCACGAGACCGACGTGCTGTTCAAGCGCGAAGGCGCATGGACGATCGTGCACATCCACTACGCGCCCGCCCCGAAGAAGCCGGCGCCGTAGGTGTCGCATCGCGGGCTTCGGCAGCGCGCGCATGAACGTGGCGGCGCCCTGCTTCGTCCGTCTCGATGTGCCGGCTCAACGACGTCACTCGAGCGGTGTCACCGGATGGGGTAGCTTGCCGAGAGGAACTCGACGAGCACCGCCTTCTCGGCCTCGGTGACCGAGGCGCCCCAGCGCATCATCTTCTCCACCTCGCGCGTCCAACCGGTGACGCTGAGGCGCTGCTGCTCGGTGAGGTCGGCGCCGTGGCAGGCCAGGCACGCGCGCTTGAAAATGGCCTCGCCTCCTGCGGCCCGCGCCGGCGCCGCCGCGGGCGCTGGTGAGAAATGGGTGGCGAGGTAGGTGAGCATCGGCGCGCGATCGGCGTCCGGCACGCTCGCGCCCCACCGGACCATCTTGTCGATCTCGCGGGCCCACCCATCCCGGGTGAGGCGCTGCGACGCGATGAGGTCGCTGGCGTGGCACGAGAGACACCGCGCCCGCACCACCTCTACTCCGGTGCCCTCCGGCAGCGGCGCGACACCGGGCGCCGGCACCTGCGCCCCAAGCCCCGTGACGACGCCAAGCGCCAAGCTCAAACCGATGACCACGAGTCGCCGCATTCGATTCGCCAGCATCCCAACTCCAGAACCCCAGAACCCCAGAACTTACCGAACCTCCACCCTGACCCCGTCGTACTGGTTCCACAGATATCCCGAGGGGTTCCAGTGCGACACGGCCGGTTGCACGTTGCCCCTGTCGTCCGTGGCGCGGGAAAGGATGAGGCAGGACTCGGCGAGGGTGGCCTCGAAGGCATATTCGAAGCGACGCCACGCGTAGCGCTGCTGCTCGCCGACCAGGCGCGCCGGCTGCCACGTGGCGCCGCTATCGGTCGAGATGTCCACGCCCGTGATGTCCCGTTCGCCGGCCCAGGCGAAGCCTGCCACCGTGATGGCGCCGCGGGGCAGCGTCGCGCCGTCGAGCGGCGTCGTGATCAGGGACTTCACGACCAGGCCGGTGAGCGGCGCCATATCCTCGGCGGCCACCGTGGCGCCGGGCGCGACGCGCCTGGACGGATACCGGTACGCGGTGGCCACCCAGAAGCTGTCCGAGGGGGTAGCCGAGACGCGCAGGCTGGCCAGCCACTTCATCGCGTACGCGCCTTCCCAGCCGGGGACGATCGCGCGAAGGGGGAAGCCGTACACGGGTGGAATCGGCTGCCCGTTCATCTCGTACGCGATCACGGTGTCCGGGTGCATCGCCTTGTCGAGCGGCACCTGTCGCACGAAGGCCGGCATGGTCCCGAGCGGCTTGTCGGCTCCCTGCATGTGTACGAAACGCGCCGTGCTCTTCGCGCCCGCCCGCTTCAGGACATCCGCCAGCCGCGCGCCCCGCCAGCGCGCGGTCCCGACGGCGCCCTTCTTCCACTGGATGCCGGCCACCGGCGGTGTGAAGAAGGCGCGCCCGTTTCCCGCGCACTCCAGCGTCACGGTCACCGTAGCCGCAGGCATCGCGCGCAGCTCAGCGACCGAGAGCGACAGCGGGGTCTCGACGTCGCCGTCAACGGCGAGGCGCCAGCCTGCCTCCTCGAGCGCTGGCGGTACCGGCAGGTGCGACCTGACGTAGAAGTGCTCGACCGGCGTGATGAAGCTGTCGAGCAGCGCGACGGGCGTTTCGTAATCGGGCGGGCGGAGCGAGAGACGCGTCAGCTCGTCCTTGCCCCAGGGATCGGCGGCCGGCGCCTGCGCGCCAAGGGCGCGCGCCGTGCTCAGCGGTGCCAGCGCGGCCGTGGCCCCCAGGCGGCCCGCGAGCGCCATCAACTCACGTCGGGTCATGAAGGGATTGTAGTCGGAAGGGAGCAGGGAACAGGGATCAGGGATCAGGGATCAGGAGCCGCCGAGCTTCTCGAGGACGTGCCGCCAGCGGCGGCGGGCGACGGGCACGGTCTGGCCATTGGCCAGCAGCACTTCGCCGGTACCGACGGGGAATGGACGTGCCTCGCGCACGGCATCGAGGTGAACG
>CAZLBU010000097.1:0-1337 GCA_964557815.1 uncultured Bifidobacteriaceae bacterium
CCGGCGCAGCGGCCTTGGGGGGTGCCGGCTCGGTCGCCGGCTTGAAGTCGGTGCCTTCGTTCAGGTCGATGAAGTCGGCGGCCATGAACGGGCTCTCGCCGCTGAGACGGTCGGCGATGATGGCGTCGGGATCGGCCTCGCCGAGCATGACGAGCGACTTGCGGAATCGCTCGATATTGGCCCGGTTCCAGGGCTCGCGCGCGACGAGGTCCTCGCTGATGATCCGCGCCTCGAGGCCGCGGCCCACCTCCAGGTACGCGTCAGCCAGCTGGGCCTGCGCTTCGTACATCGTGGCCTCGAGCTGACCGTCGACGCAGATCTCGACGAGGCGCATCAGCGCGACCAGGTGGAAACGGACACGCGTGACGAACTCGTGGAGCGCCGCGGCGGCCGCCGCGTAATCTCCGGCCTGCAGTGCCGTGTCGGCAACGGCGTCGATGACGTGGTACCCGGCCTCGGGTGAGGACTCGGCCAGGCGGCAACCCAGCACGACCGCTGCCTCGCGGCACGACATGTCGAGGGTGAGCGCCCGCATCACCGCGGCGCGCCCTTCGTCCAGGCGCCCCTCGGTGAGGGCGCACTCGCCCAGGGCGAGCCACAGGGCCGCGTTTGCCCCGGCGGTCTCGGGCGTCAGGAACTGCCGCGCGCGCTGGAGGTCGCCGCGCCCGACGAAGGCCTGCGCCAGCGTCGTCGCGGCGACCGTGTCGGACGGGTCGAGGGCGGCGACCTCCGCGAGCACGTTGATGTGCTCGTCGGCCCGGCCGGCATCCGACAGCCGCCCGGCCACATCGCGGAACTCGTTGAGAGCGGTCGTGAAGTCGCCGATGTCCGCCGCAGCCCGCGCGGCCTGGAGCCGCGCGTCGAGGTCCTCGGGGTCCAGCGTGCCCAGCCGGATGCTCATCTCGGCCGCGCCGCGCTGGTCTCCCCGCGCCTTACGCCGGTCCGAGAGCTGCTGGAAGTACTGCTTGGCATCGGCCAGCAGGCCCTGCCGGGCGGCGATCTCCGCCAGTTGGAGCAGCGCAGACTCCTCGCCGGGCTTGAACTTGACGATCTTCTTGTAGAGGGCGGCGGCCTTCGGGTAGAAGCCTTCTGAAGCCAGGTGGTCCGCGATGCGCAGGTACTGCGCGATGCCCTTGTCGGTCTGGCCCGCCCGGACGAAGAGATCGCCGAGGGCGTTGGCGCTGTTCCAGTCCCGGGGCTGTGCTTCGACGACCTTGACGTACTCGGCGATGGCCGCGTCGATGCGGCCCTGCTCCAACGCCTTCTCGGCGCTCTTGAGCACCCCTTCACGATCGAACGGCGGCACGGTGGTGGCCCTCAGGCAATCGTATCAAACA
>CAZLBU010000097.1:1347-9193 GCA_964557815.1 uncultured Bifidobacteriaceae bacterium
CGTCGGCGCCCTGAACGACCGCCGATGCTGCACGGAATAGCCGAACCTTGCCACCGCGGCCAGGTGGTCAGCGGTGGCATATCCCTTATGTCGGTCGAACCCGTACCGAGGATCAGTGGTGTGCAGCGACTCCATCAGCCGGTCGCGCGTGACCTTGGCCATAATGGAGGCTGCGGCGATGGCCGCCGCCCGCCGATCCCCACCCACGACGCCGCGCTGGGCCATCGGGAGGTCGGGAATGCGGAACGCGTCCACCAACACCGCGTCCGGCAAGGGGGAAAGCGCCAGGACGGCCTGCTGCATGGCGCGCAGCGTGGCGTGGTGGATGTTAATACGATCAATCTCCGGGGGATCAACCGAGGCCACCGCCCAGGCGACAGCATTGCGCGCAATTTCACCAAATAAGCGCGCCCGGGCGGCCGGAGTGAGCAGCTTCGAGTCGGCCAGGCCCGGGATGTGGCGGGCGGGGTGCAGGATCACGGCTCCGGCCATGACCGGGCCGGCCAGGCACCCCCGGCCCACCTCGTCCACGCCGGCGATATGGACGAACCCGTATCGCCGGAGGACGTTCTCGATCGTCCGCCGCGCGACGGTCCTGGACACCCTAGCTCTTCTTGACTTCCTTCATGCGGGCGGCCTTGCCCTTCAGCTCGCGCAGGAAGTACAGCTTGGCGCGGCGGACCTTGGCTGAGCGCACGATGTCCACTTTCTGGATGGTCGGCGAGTGCATCGGGAAGATGCGCTCGACGCCCTGGCCGAACGACACCTTCCGGACGGTGAACGTCGAGCGGATGCCGCCGCGGCGCAGGTTGATCACCACGCCCTCGAACACCTGGATGCGTTCCTTGTCGCCTTCCTTGACGCGCACGTGCACCCGCACCGTGTCGCCCGGCTTCATCCTCGGCCGCTCGACGAGCTGCGCCTTCTCCACCATCTCCATCGCGGTCATGACCTCTGACTCCCTTCTCAACCGTCCGTCCCTACTCGGGGCGTGCGCGCGTGGCGGCCCACTCGTGCAGCCAGCGCCGTTCCTCGTCGTCGAGCTCGGCGGTCTCCAGCAACTCGGGCCGCCGCTCGAGTGTTCGCCTGAGCGCCTGCTGCCGGCGCCAGCGGCGAATCTCGCCGTGGTGCCCCGAGGTCAGCACCTCGGGCACCGCCATCCCCGCGAACACCGCGGGGCGCGTGTAATGCGGGTAGTCCAGCAACCCGCGTCCGAACGAATCGGCCTCCACCGACTGGTCGTCGCCGACGACCCCGGGCACGAGCCGCGCCACGGCATCGACCAGCACGAGCGCGGGCAGCTCGCCGCCCGACAGCACATAGTCGCCGATCGAGACCTCGTCGGTCGCCCATCGCTCGCGAACCCGCTCGTCGACACCCTCGTAGCGCCCGCAGAGCGCCACGACGTGGCCCAGCCCCGCCAGCCGCCGGGCTTCAGCCTGCGTGAAGCGCCGGCCCGCGGGCGTCAACAGCACCACCGCGCCCGGCTGCCCTCGTCGGGCGATGATGGCTTCCATCGCCGCGAAGAAGGGCTCCGGCTTCATCACCATGCCTGGCCCGCCGCCGAACGGCACATCGTCCACGACGTGGTGCCGGTCGGTCGTGAAATCGCGGAGGTTGTGCACCGCGATGTCCAGCACGCCCCGCGCCCGCGCGCGGCCGACCACGCCTTCCGCGAGGCCGGCCTCGACCATCCCCGGAAAGATCGTGACGATGTCGAAACGCATCCGGCGCCTACAGTTCCAGCAGCCCCTGCGGCGGCCGCACCGTGATGCGGCGAGCGGTCACGTCCACCGTGCAAATCTCGTCCGCCAGCGGAATCTCGTGCCGGCGTCCCGGGCCGTCGACCACCAGCCGGCTCTGGCCCTCGCCCTCTACTGCGATCACCCGCCCCACCGGATTGCCGTCAGCGGTCACCACCTGACAGCCAATCAGCTGGTGGTGATAGTAGTGCCCCTCGGGCAGCGCCTGCTGCTCCGTCGCATCGATCCGCAACTCCGCGCCGGCATACCGCTCGGCCTCGCCAATCGAGGTCACGCCCGCCAGCCCGATGACCGGCCGCCCCTGGTGTATCCGCGCCGCCGTCACCTCGGAGGTGGTCCGCGTGCCGTCGGCGAGTCGGGTCTCGAATCGAGCCCCCACGCGAAACCGATCCTCGATGAAGTCGGTGTGGGGGTTCACGATCACCTGCCCCTTGTTGCCATGCGTCCGCGCCACGACCCCGACGAGGATCAGGTCATCCCAATCGGTTCCCGGTTCCCGGCCCCCGGTTCCCGACACGGTCCCTAGTCCCTGATGTCGAGGGTGACCCGCTTGCCCTCTGCCTCGGCGGCCGCCGCCAGCAACGTCCGGATGGCCGCCGCGGTCCGCCCCTGCCGGCCGATGACGCGCCCCAGATCGCCCGGCGCCAGCTCCAGCTCGTAGACCGTCTGGCCGCGCCGCTCGGTCTCGCGGACCCGCACGGCATCCGGTTCATCGGCCAGCGCGCGGGCCACGGCTTCCACGAGGCCCTTCAAGTCCGCTGCCACGGCTGCGCCCCTACGCGGGCGGCGCCACCGGCGCCGCGGTGACCGGCTCGGCGGCCACTCCACGATCCTTCGTGAGGTGACGCGCCAGCAGCGTCCGAACCGAGTCCGACGGGCGGGCGCCCTTCGAGATCCAGTGCTCCACGCGGGCCTTGTCGATCTCGACCACGGCCGGCTTGATCCGCGGGTTGTAGAACCCGATCACCTCGAGAAAGCTTCCCTCGCGCGGGTTGCGCCCCTCGGTGACCACCACCCGGTAATACGGCCGCTTCTTCGACCCGGTCCGACGCATCCGAATACTCAGCATGTCTGGTTGCCTCTCACCTGTTTCTGCCTTCCGCCTTGTGCCTTCTGCCTTGTGCCTTCTGCCTTTTACTTCATCAGGCTGAAGGGACTCTTCTTCTTCTTCCTCGGCGGCGCCGCGATGGGCTCGCCGGTCATCTGGCCCACCATCTTCAGCATCCGCTGCATCTCGCCGAACTGCTTGAGCAGCCGGTTCACGTCCTCGACCGCCGTCCCGCTGCCCCGCGCGACACGCTTGCGCCGGCTGCCGTCCAGCAGCTCGGCGTACTTGCGCTCCTCCGGCGTCATCGAGTTGATGATCGCCTCGACCCGCCGCAGCTGCCGCTCGTCCGGCTTCTGCTCGGCGAGCTGCTTCATGGCACCCATGCCGGGCAGCATCCCGAGGATGTTCTCGAGCGGCCCCATCTTCTTCAGCGTGCGCAGCTGATCCCGGAAGTCCTCGAGCGTGAAGCCGCCCTTCCGGATCTTCTCCTCGAGGCGCCCGGCCTCGGTCGCGTCGACGGCTTCCTCGGCCTTCTCGATGAGCGACAGCACGTCGCCCATGCCCAGCAGGCGCGACACGAAGCGGTCGGCATGGAAGGGCTCGAGATCCTCCAGCCGCTCGCCGCTGCCCACGAACGCGATCGGCACGCCGACGACCGACACCACCGAGAGCGCCGCGCCGCCCCGCGCGTCGCCGTCGGCCTTGCTCAGCACGACGCCCGTGACGCCGATCTGCCGGTTGAACTCGCCCGCGCTCTTGATGGCGTCCTGCCCCGTCATCGCGTCGGCGACGTAGAGCAGGTCGCTCGGCTCCACGGCCTGCTTGATCGCGACGAGCTCCTGCATCAGCTCGTCGTCGATGTGCAGTCGGCCCGCCGTGTCCACGATGACGACGTCGTTGCCCACCGCGCGCGCTTCGGCCAACGCACCCTTCGCGCGCGCGACCGGGTCCATCTGGCCCGCGGGATCGTGCACGCGCACGCCCGCCTTTTCCGCCACGACCGACAGCTGCTGGATGGCCGCCGGGCGTCGCACGTCCGTGGACACCACGATCGGGTGCCGGCCCTGCTTGGCGAGCCACTTCGCGAGCTTGCCCGTGGTGGTCGTCTTTCCGGACCCCTGCAATCCGAGCATCAGCACGATGCGGGGCCGCGCGGAGGTCTCGACCAGCCCGCCCTTCGCGTCGCCGAAGAGCGCGAGCAGCTCGTCGCGGACGATCTTGACGACCTGCTGGCTCGGCGTCAGGCTCTTGAGGACGGCCTGGTCCATCGCGCGATCGCGCACGCGATCCACGAAGGCCTTGACGACCTTGAAATTGACGTCGGCCTCGAGCAGCGCCATCCGGATTTCCCGGAGCGCGTTCTCGACCGTCCCTTCCGTGAGGCGCGTCTCCCCGCGGATGGACTGGAAGACGTCCTGCAGCCGCTGGCTCAGTTGATCGAACACGGGTTTCCCATCAGGCGCAAACCCTTATCCTAGTTGAGTTTCAGGGTGTCCGTCAAACCGACTTCAGCCGGTGCCCCAGCTTGTCCTTCTTCACCTTCAGGTAGCGGCGGGTCGTCTCGGAGGCCGGAATCTCCAGCGGGAGCGTGGAGGCCACGGCGAGGCCGTACCCCTGCAGGCCCACGAACTTGCGCGGGTTGTTCGTCAGCAGGCGCATGGTCCGCACGCCCAGGCTCCGCAGGATCTGGGCCCCGATCCCGTAATCACGCTGGTCGGCCTTGAACCCCAGGCGCTCGTTGGCCTCGACGGTGTCGAAGCCCTGGTCCTGCAGGGCGTAGGCGCGGAGCTTGTTGGCAAGACCGATCCCCCGTCCCTCCTGGTTCAGGTACAGCAGGATGCCCCGACCTTCCTGGGCGATGCGGCTCATCGCCGCGTGCAGCTGCGGGCCGCAGTCGCAGCGGGCCGAGTGGAAGACGTCCCCGGTCAGGCACTTGGAGTGCACGCGCACCAGGACGTTCTCACCGCCCCCGATGTCTCCGCACACCAGCGCCACGTGTGTCTGGCCGTCGATGACGCTCTCGAATCCGTGGATGCGGAAGGGGCCGTGCTCGGTCGGCAGATCCGCCTCCGCCACTTTCTGAACGAGCCCCTCCGTCCGCATGCGGTACCGGATCAGGTCCGCCACCGTGATCATCAGCAGCTTGTGCCGCTTCGCGAACTTGGCGAGCTCCGGCACGCGGGCCATGCTGCCGTCCCGGCTGGCAATCTCGCAGATCACGCCGGCGGGATACAGGCCTGCGATGCGCGCCAGGTCCACCGCGGCCTCGGTCTGGCCGGCGCGGACCAGCACACCGCCGTCGCGCGCCCGGAGGGGGAACACGTGGCCGGGCCGCGCGAGGTCCTCCGGCCGCGTGCGCGGCGCGATGGCCACGGCCACCGTCCGCGCGCGGTCCGCCGCCGAGATCCCGGTCGTCGTGCCCTTGCGGGCCTCGATGCCGACGCAGAACGCGGTCTCGAACTGCGTGGAGTTCTGCTGCGCAGGCACCTGCAGCGGAATCCGGAGCTCGTCGAGGCGGGCGCCCGTCATGGGCATGCAGATCAGCCCGCGCCCATAGGTCATCATGAAGTTGATGGCCTCGGGCGTCACCTTCTCGGCCGCAATGGTCAGGTCGCCTTCGTTCTCCCGGTCCTCATCGTCCACGACGATCAGCATCGCGCCCCGCTTGAAGGCGGCGATGGCTTCTTCGACTGGTGCGAAGGGACCGCGCCGGCTGGCGCCCCGCGCGATCCGCATCCGGGACGTGCCCGATCGTCTCTGTGTCATGGCTTTTGCGCCTCGAGGACCCGCACGACGTACTTCCCTATCATGTCGCACTCGAGGTTCACCTTGTCGGCCGGGCGGAGGTCGCGGAGCGTCGTGTGCTGCCAGGTGTACGGAATGACCTGGATGTCGAACTCCCGTTCGCCCAGGCCCGCCACGGTCAGGCTCACCCCGTCCACGGCCACCGACCCCTTGCGGATGAAATATGCCGCCAGGGTGGCCGGGAACTGGATGGTCACCCAGTGCGACTCGGCCTCGCCGCGCACCTCGGTCACGACACCCACCCCATCCACGTGCCCGAGCACGAAGTGCCCGTCCAGGCGGCCATCCGCGCGCAGGGGACGTTCGAGGTTCACGCGCCGGCCACGTCGCAGCCCCCCGAGCGTGGTCACCCGAGCGGTCTCGGGACCGATGTCGGCAACGATGTGCGCGCCGTCGGTGACGACGACGGTGAGGCACACCCCGTTGACCGCGAGGCTGGCGCCCGGGGCGAGCAGCGGCGCCAGGGCGGTCTCGATGCGCATGCGCAGCCCGCCGGACACCGTCCTCGCGTCCGCCACGGTGCCCGTGCCTTCAACGATCCCCGTGAACATCGAACTCCATCCAGGTGTCGGGCCCCACGCGCTCGATGCAGCGTGGCGTGAGCTCCCCGATCCCAATCTCCCCCGTGCCGAAGAGGAGCACGCCGCCGGCGCCCAGCCTCTCCGGCGCCACGATGATGTGCGCCGTGTCCACGAGGTCCGCGTCGAGCAGCGCGCGGTGCACCATGGCACCGCCCTCGACCAGCACGGACGAGATCTCGAACGCCACGAGCGCGCGGATCGCGCGCTCGATGTCGTCGCCGCCGCCGGACAAGGTGGCGCCGGCCTCCTTCAGGGCACGCGCGCGGGCCGGCTCGCGCGCGAGCGTCGCGTCCGTGGTCAGTACGATCACGGGACCCTCACGCAGTGTCGAAAAGAGCCGTGCGCCCGGTGGCGTGCGCAGGCGCCGATCGAAGACCACCCGCGCCAGCGGCCGTGAGCGGACCATGTCGCGGGCCGTCAGCAGCGGGTCGTCGGCCAGCACCGTGCCCGAGCCCACGGCCACGGCATCGACCATGGCCCTCAAGCGCTGCGTGCGGCGTGCCGACTCGGGCGAACTGATCGCGGTCCGCTCGCCCGGCCGCGCGGCGATGTGGCCATCGGCACTGGTGGCGGCCTTGATGATCACCTCGGGGCGACCCCGGGTCTGGACCGTCACGAACGGGCGGTTCAGCCGACGCGCCTCCGCTTCGAGCAGGCCCACCTCCACCTGGATGCCGGCTGCCCGCAGATCGGCGATGCCCCGGCCATGCACGACAGGGTTCGGATCCACCATGGCGACGACGACCCGGGCGACACCGCTCTCGATGATCCGGTCGGTGCAGGGAGGCGTGCGCCCGTGATGGCAGCACGGCTCGAGCGTGACGAACAGCGTCCCGCCCCTGGCACGGTCTCCCGCTTCCTCGAGCGCGAGGACCTCGGCGTGGGGATCTCCGGCGCGCGGGTGCCTCCCCTGCCCGACGATGACCCCGTCGGACGACACGACGACCGCTCCAACCAGGGGGTTGGGCGTCGTGGCGCCCGCCGCGCGCCCGGCGTGGAACAGCGCCCGCCGCATCAGGTCCTCGTCGGTCACCACTTCTCCTGGAAGAGCGCGTCGACGTACTCCTCCGGATGGAACGGGAGCAGGTCGTCGATGCCCTCGCCGACCCCGACGTAGCGGATGGGAAGGCCGAGGTCGTGCGCGATCGCGACGGCCATTCCGCCCTTGGCGGTGCCATCGAGCTTGGTGAGGACAATACCGGTCACGCCGGCCACCGCCATGAACTCGCGCGCCTGTGCCAGCGCATTCTGCCCCACGGTCGCGTCCAGGACGAGGAGCGTCTCGTGGGGGGCGCCGGGAATCTCGCGGCTGGCCACGCGGCGGATCTTCTCGAGCTCCTGCATCAGGTTCTGTCGGGTGTGCAGGCGGCCGGCAGTATCGACCAGGATCACGTCACGGCCACGCGTCTTCCCGGCGGTCATCGCGTCGAAGACCACGGCCGCGGGATCCGAACCCTCGCGCGCGCGCACGATATCCACGCCGGCGCGATCGGCCCACACCTGCAGCTGGTCCACGGCCGCGGCCCGGAACGTGTCCGCCGCGCAGATGAGCGGCGCCAGCCCTTCCCGCTTCATCTGGTTCGCGAGTTTGCCGACGGTCGTGGTCTTGCCCGTTCCGTTGACCCCGACGACCAGCACGACACGCGGGC
>CAZLBU010000097.1:9244-9495 GCA_964557815.1 uncultured Bifidobacteriaceae bacterium
TCGGCTGACTTCAGGACGCGCAGGATCTCGTCCCGCACGAGCTGCCGAAGCGACTCGCCGTGTCGCTGGCGCCGGGCGACCGCCTCCACGATGCTCCTCGACGCGGCCACGCCGACGTCCGCCATCAGCAGCACTTCCTCGAGCCCGTCGAGCGTGTCCGGCTCGATGGCGCGCGTCCGCTGTTCCGGGGCATCGCTGCCCTTGACGAGCTCGTCGAACCGGTTGCGGTGCACGTAGATGCGCTTCGCGTT
>CAZLBU010000098.1:0-9481 GCA_964557815.1 uncultured Bifidobacteriaceae bacterium
CGTCGGCGTGGTGCTCGGCTGCAACAACTACGAGGTGGTGGACCTGGGCGTGATGGTGCCCTGCGACCGCATCCTGCACGAAGCCGTCGAGCGGCAGGTGGACATCGTGGGCCTGAGCGGCCTCATCACGCCCTCGCTGGACGAGATGGCCTTCGTCGCATCGGAAATGGAGCGGCGCGGCCTGCAGCTGCCTCTGCTCATCGGCGGCGCCACCACGAGCCGCCAGCACACGGCGGTGAAGATCGCGCCGCAGTACGGCCGCGCCACCGTGCACGTGCCGGACGCGTCGCGCGTGACCGACGTCGTGGCCAGCCTCCTGAGCGTGGAGCAGCGCGAGGGTTTCGTCGCGGCCAACCGCGCCGAGCAGGCCAGGCTCCGCGAGCAGCACGCAGGCCGGGCCGAGCGGCCGACCCTGACCTGGGAGCGGGCGCGGGCCAACCGCCAGCGGCTGGACTTCTCCGCCGCCCCGGTCCCGGCATTCACAGGCGCGCGCCAGGTGGACGTGGACCTGGCCGAGCTGGTGCCGTTCATCGACTGGACGTTCTTCTTCTCCGCGTGGGAGCTGAAGGGCCGCTTCCCCGCCATCCTGGACGATCCCACGCACGGCGCGGCGGCGCGTGAGCTGTACTCACACGCCCAAGCACTGCTCAAACGCATCGTGGATGGCAGACTCCTCCGCGCCCGCGGCGTCTACGGCTTCTGGCCGGCCTGCAGCGACGCCGACGACATCGTGCTCTTCAAGCCGGGCACCGGGAACGGGGCGGGCGCACCGAGCGCCAGCGTCGACGGACGGAGCGCCGGGGCTTCAGCCCCGGCGGCGGAACTCCTCCGCTTCCCCATGCTGCGCCAGCAGGAAGTCATCGCCGACGACAAGCCGAACCGATCGCTCGCCGACTTCGTCGCCCCGTGCGATGGCGGCGTGCAGGACTACGTCGGGGCGTTTGCCGTGACCGCCGGCCTGGGCGCCGACGAGTTGGTGAGGAAGTTCCAGGCGGCGCACGACGACTACTCGGCCATCCTCGTCAAGGCGCTGGCCGACCGGCTAGCCGAGGCGTTTGCCGAGTTCCTGCACGCCCGCGCCGGGGCCGACTGGGGCCTGCGCGAGTCGCTCACCAACGAGCAGCTGATCGGCGAGGAGTACCAGGGCATCCGACCCGCCTTCGGCTACCCCGCCTGCCCGGATCACAGCCTGAAGACGCGCCTCTTCGATCTGCTCGGGGCCAGGGCCATCGGGATGGACCTCACCGAGTCGTGCGCGATGACGCCGGCCGCCAGCGTGAGCGGCCTCTACTTGTGGCATCCCCGCGCGCGCTACTTCGTCATCCAGCGCGTGAAGGCGGACCAGGTAGAGGACTACGCCCGCCGGATGGGGATCACGATGGACCCGGCCACGGTCGGCGCGTGAGGGCCTGGAGGTTCCCGGTTCTCAGGTTCTCGGGTTTGGGTGCCGGAACTACAGCACGGTGTGGCACCGTGATGCCCATTCTCGCCCCTTTTACCGGCACCGCGATGGCAAGGCCCTTGAATGATCGATAGCCATGACCGCGGCCCTCAGGATCTTGTCTCCGTTCGTCATCGGCTTGCTCGTGGCCGCGTTTCCCTCCGGCGCGCGAGCGCAGAGCGTTCGCCCGGTCGACCGTCCGGCCAACGCCGCCCTCGAGCTCGGACAGCAACGGTCGGGGCAGTTCCGGGAGCTGGTTGCCGAGCTGGATGCGTCGGATGTCATCGTCCACGTCGTGACGACGCATGAGATGCCAGCCGGGATCAAGGGCACCACACGCTTTGTCGCCCTCATCGAGGACGTGCGCTACGTGCGCATCCACCTCGCCTCGTCTCTCACGCCGAAGCTGCGAGCCGCCATGCTGGGGCACGAGCTGCAGCACGCCTGCGAGCTGGCTCGGTCCGGCGCCGCCTCGCATCAGGCGGTGCGTGCCCTCTACCTCGCCATCGGCATGCCGGGCCGGGACCTGCAGGACGTGTTCGAGACATCAGAAGCCGAACAGGCGGGCCGGACCGTCTGGTTCGAGCTGGGCGGTGGCCTTTATGCGGACGCCGACGACGCGCCGCGGTGAGCGCCGGCGCCCTCAGTGCCCGAGAACCGCGTGCGGACGATAGGGCGCCTCGACGGCCTGCGCCTCTTCTTCTGACAGGCGGATGCCGAGGCCTGCCACGAGTTGATCGAGCTGCTCGAGCTTCGACGCGCCGATGATGGGCGCCGTAACGCCAGGCTGCCCGAGCACCCACGCCAGGGCCACCTGGATCGGCAGCACCCCTCTGGCCCCGGCCACCTCCACCACCCGATCGACGACGTCGTGGTCCGCATCGGTGTAGTAGAGCGTGTGCCCGTACGTGTCGTGCTCGTCGCGGGGCGTGGCGTCCTTCCGTCCACGCCGGCGATTGCCCGCCAGGAACCCGCGCGCCAGCGGACTCCAGGGGATGAGCCCGATCCCTTCCTCCCGGCAGAGCGGGATCATCTCCCGCTCTTCTTCCCGGTAGACCAGGTTGTAATGGTTCTGCATCGAGACGAAGCGCACCAACCCGTGCCGCTCCTGCGTGCAGAGCATCTTCGCGAACTGCCAGGCGTGCATGCTGGACGCGCCGATGTAGCGCGCCTTGCCCGCCTTCACCACGTCGTGGAGCGCCTCGAGCGTCTCCTCGATGGGGGTCTCGTGATCGAAGCGATGGATTTGGTACAGATCCACGAAATCGGTGCCCAGCCGGCGGAGCGACGCGTCGATGGCCTCGAAGATGTGCTTGCGCGACAGGCCCCGGCCGTTGGGATGATCCGTCATGGGATAGAACACCTTCGTCGCGATCACGACCTCGTGCCGCGACGCCATGTCCCTGAGCGCCCGCCCCACGACCTCCTCGCTCACGCCTCTCGAGTACATGTCGGCGGTGTCGAAGAAGTTGATGCCGTGCTCCAGCGCCCGCCTGATGAACGGGCGGCTCGTCTGCTCGTCCAGCACCCACGGCCGCCAGGCCGGCGTGCCGTAGGTCATGGTGCCGAGGCACAGGCGCGAGACCTTCAGGCCGGTCGAGCCGAGTCGGACGTAATCCACGGGCGCCTCTCCATGAAGAAGTAATACGGGATCGACAGGGCGGCCAGCGACGCGGCGACGGCGAAGGCGCGGCCCAGGCCGTAGTGATCGCTCAGCCATCCCATGGCGATCGAGCCGGTGCCGATGCCCGTGTCGAAGGCGCCGATGAGCGCCCCGAAGGTGGCGCCCCGGCGCCGCTGGTCCACGCGCTTCATCAAGTGCGCGACGAAGATGGGATAGGCCGATCCGAAGCCGGTCCCGAAGACGAAGGCGGACACGACGAAACCCGTCCGCGTGGTCGCCATCGAGAGGAGGGCCACGCCCGCGGCCACCGCCACCAGGCACGGGATGATGACCCGGCGGTGACCCGCCTGATCGGCATAGCGGGCGATGAAGGGCCGCGTGAGGATGATCGCCACGGCGAACGCCGTGAAGTACAGCGCGCGCGGGGTCACGCCCTGTGCCTCCGCGTGCAACGCCGCGAAGCTGGTGATGCCGCCGTAGCTGAACGCGTAGAGGAACAGGGTGATCCCGAGCACGAGCACGCGCCATTCGACCAGGTCCTGCAGCCGCTGGGGCATCGCGTGCGGCCGCGGCACGTCGGGAGGCAGGCGCCAGGCAATGGCCGCCATGAGCACGTTGAGGATGGTGGCTTCCGCGCACAGCGCCGCCCAGCCGCCGCGATCGAACACCCACAACCCGATCGACGGGGCCATCGCGACGGCGATGATGCTGGCAAAGCCCCAGTAGCTGAGACCCTCCGCGCGGCGCGAGGGCGGGACCGCGTCGGTGACGTACGCGCCGGATGCCGAGAGCAGCCCGGACCAGAACACGCCATGGACGATGGTCAGGCCGAGCATCAACTGGTAGACGGGGACCACCGCGTAGAGCGCGGAGAAGATCGCGATGACCGAGGAACAGACCAGCAGCACGCGCCGCTTGCCCAGCCGGTCGGCCACGGCCCCCGTCAGCGGTGCGGAGATCGCCGAGGCATAGGTGAGGAAGCCGAGGAACAGCCCGGCCTCGCTCCGCGAGCCGCCAAGCGACAGGATGTGGAACGGGGCCGTCGGGAACAGCTGGAACGCGGACAGGAAGACCGTGAAGCTGAACAGGAACATCAGCGCGAAGCGCGCCGTGACGAGTCGCTCAGGCCCGGACATCGAGGACCAGCTTCCCCACGTGCGCGCCGCCTTCCATCCGGCGGTGCGCCTCCGCCACCTCTGCCAGCGGGAACACCGTGTCGATGACCGGGGCAATCCGCCGCGTGGCGAGGAGCGGCCAGACCTGGGCTTCCAGCTCGCGTGCGATGGCGCCCTTCTCCGCGGGCGTGCGCGGCCGCAGCGTCGAGCCGGTGATCCACAGGCGGCGGCGCATCACCTGCATCAGGTCGAGCTCCACCCTGGAGCTCTTGAGGAAGGCAATCTGCACGAGGCGCCCCTCCGTGGCGAGCGCATCGAGGTTGCGGGCGGTGTAATCGCCGCCCACCATGTCGAGCACGACGTCGGCGCCCCGGCCGCCCGTGGCCTCGCGCATGGACTGCACCCAGTCGGTCGTGCGGTAGTTCCAGCGCGTGCATGTCGGGCGACTTGAGCGTGAGCGGCGCCGAGCCGTCGGCAGGCCTCGCACTTCCCGTCACTGCCGGCCGTGGCCGCCACATGGGCACCGCGTGCCGCGGCCACCTGGATGGCGGTCGTGCCGATGCCGCTGGTGCCGCCGTGCAGCAGCAGCCACTCCCCTGCCGCGAGCCGCCCGCGCTGGAAGACGTTGGTCCACACAGTGAAGAACGTTTCGGGGATGGCCGCCGCTTCGACCATCGAAAGGCCCGCCGCGATGGGCAGGCACTGCTCCTCGGGCGCCACGCAACGCTCCGCGTAGCCGCCGCCCGACACGAGCGCGCAGACCGCCTCCCCCTCGCGCCAGCGCCGCACGCCTTCGCCCACGGCACGCACGGTGCCCGCCACTTCCAGTCCCGGGATGTCGGACGCCCCTGGCGGAGGCGGGTACTTGCCGTAGCGCTGGATGACGTCCGGGCGGTTCACGCCGGCGGCGTGCACGTCGATCAACACCTCGCCCGGGCCGGGCACCGGATCCGGCCGCTCGACGATACGCATCCCCTCAGGCGGGCCGAACGTCGCGATCTCGACACAACGCATGGGTCACTCGTCACAGGAAGGCACGACGAAGCACGACGCTCGGGAACGCAGGCCCTCACCCCGCAGCACTCTGGCCCCAGGCTCCAAGACCCAAGACCTCAAGACCCAAGACCTCAAGACCTCCCCCTTCGTGCTTCTCCTCACTTCAACCCCGACGGCAGCCGCGGCGAGGACAGCAGCGCCGTGAACTCCCGCCAGCGGCGCTCTGGCGCAGCGTCACGGCCGGCGCGCGCCTCCACGTATTGCCGCACGAGGTCCTTGCCGAGGTTGTAGTTGATGACGTAGCTGCGGTACTGATCGATGAAGCGGACGCGCTGCTCGGCCCGGGCTCTCGGGTACATCGCGTACCGCTCCAGCCACGCCGTCGCGCCGGCCCGGTCGATGGCGCCATTCAGGTAGCGTCGCGCGGCTTCGTTGCCCGCATAGGACAGGCGGTCCACCAGCTCGAGGATCTCGTAGTATCCGGCCGCACGCGCGCCATCGAGGCCCGCCAGCGGGAACAGCACGTCGCGCTCGAAGGCGAGGCGGTCGTCACGGGAGAAGGCCACCTCGATCCCGAAGTTGGCCGTGCCTTCGGCGATGAGCGACTGCGGCGAGAACAGCGGGTAGACGCTGTACTCCACCCAGCCGCGGTCGCGCATCAGGTGCTTCTCGAGCAGCACGTTGTAGACGTGGTGGCCGGGATATCCCTCGTGGCAGGCCAGGTCCACCGCGCGGTCGATGTAGACGGGGAGATCCGTGTTCACCTGGATGAGGCTGCGGTAGTTCCCCTGGTACCAGTTGTATCCGGACCAGGACTTCCCCGTGACGTACTCCACGGTGAAGCGCTCCTCGGCCGGAAGCGCCACGTGTCGCAGCGTGCGCTCGCGGCAGGCACGGATGGCTTCCTGGAACACGCGGTCCAGCCGCGCCGGCGGGATCACGAACTGCGACTTGTAGCGATCGTAGCGCTCGATCAGCGTGCCCTCTCCAGGCAGTCGGGCGTGGAGATCCTTCAGGATCGTCTGGAACTCGGCCTCGGTGTGCGTCGGCGCCACCGCGTCGTAGAGGGCGCGCGATTCCTCGTCGAAGGTGAGCGTCCGCCCCTGCAGCATGGACAGCTTCGCGCGAATGGCCGACAGCTGCCGCGCGAGGTACTGGCGGCGCAGCGCCCACAGCTCCGCGTCGGCCGCGACCGGAGACGTCAGGCCGGTCGCCGACAGATCGCGCTCGATGGCGCTCGCGTGTGCGTCCAGGGTGGAGACCGGCACTTTCCCTGCTTCGGCCTCTGCCCGCCATTCCGCAGGGCCGTAGTAGGCGTCCACGTAGTCGCCGTCGTGCTGCCCGACCGCGAGCACCAGCCGCACGTAGCGCTCGGCGACGGTCCGCAGCGGATCAGCCGGCAGCACCTGCGCGCTCACGCCAACCACGCCCGCAGCCAGCGCACACAGCGCCAGGCGCCATCCTGCGTAGCCAGGCCCCATCCACACCCTCCCCCGCGCACCAGCACCTCAGAACCTGAGAACCTACCTCGCATACCGCTTCCTGATCGTCGGGATCAGGTACTCGTGGAACGCCCGTGCGAAGTCGTAGGCCGGCGCGAACCCCCAGTCGCGGCGAGCCGCCAGATCGTCCACGTCTTCAGGCCACGAGTCCACGATGCCCTGCCGCTTTTCGTCCGTCTTCCAGCTGAGCGCCGCCTCCGGGAAGGCCCGGAGGACCTCGGCCTGGATTTCTGCGGCGGACGGGCTGAACGCGGCGACGTTGTACGCGGTCCGGGTCAGGCGCTCGCGCGGCGCCGCCGCAAGCCGCAGCAGCGCCTCGACACCGTCGGGCATGGCCATGAACGGGATACGCGTATCAGGCCTGACGAAGCACGCGTACGGCTCGCCCTTCGCCGCGGCGTGGATCATCTCGGGGGCGTAGTCGGACGTGCCGCCGGAGGGGACCGTGACCGCCGAGATGAGCCCGGGAAACCGCACGCACCGGAAGTCCACCCGCCCGGCCTGGGGCGTGGCCGACAGCTGCTTGTAGAACCGCGCGTAGTAGCGGCCCAGCTGCTCGCAGTACAGCTTGTTGCAGCCATACATCGTCGTGGGCGTGTTGTGGGCGTCCTCGGCCACACGGCCCGCTCGCCGCTTCGCTTCCAGGCTTGGCAGCCCGTAGGCGGCGATGGACGAGGGATACAGGAACACCACCGGCCGCCCGTGCGACTCGGCCTCGCGCTGCGCGAACTCGAGCAGGCCCAGCGTGCCTTCCACGTTCACCTGGTGCGCGGTGAGCGGGGTGAACTCCGAGCGCGTCGAGAGGAGCGCCGCCAGGTGGTACACGGCGTCGATCTCGTACTCGGACATGATGCGCTCGAGCAGCGCCTGGTCGAGGATCGATCCGACGAACTCGCGCTGTACGAGCCTGGCGAGCGCGGGCTCGAGCGGGTTGACGTCGAGCGTGATGACGGCGCGGTCGCCGCCCTCTGCGAGGCGCGCGATGAGGCCATGGCCAATCTCACCTCCGGCGCCGGTGATGAGCACAACGGGTTTGCGAATCATGCGTGATGTGGGGACATTCTATGCTTCGCGGGACGCCCTCGCGAGGCGGACGCCCACCTGGCCGTTCCACGGCGGGATGACAATCGTCACCGGGCCCGTCGCCTGGGCCATGCAGGCGAGCCGGATGACCGGCCGGGCCTCGTCGGTGGTGATGTAGCCCAGGCTGGAGATGGTTGCGCGCTCGCGCGCGTCGACGGGCGAGAGGTGCTCGGCGCCGGCCAGGACCCCGATCCAGCACGAGCCGCACGAGCAGGAACGGCACTGCACGGGGATCGGCCCCTCCGTGCATCGCGGGTCATGGGTACGGTAGTCGCGCGTGTCGCCGCCCGCGGCGGTGGTGAGGTGCTGGGTGTCGATGAGGCGGAAGGCGCCGTCCGGCCGCCGCTCATCGAAGGTCACCGGCCACTCACGGCGGCCGCCGCGGAGGAACCCCCAGACACCCTGGGAGCCACGCCGGCTTCTCCTGGCCACGATCTCGTCGGCGCTCGCTCCCCGCCCGACCAGCGGGCCGCTGCCCCCGGGCCGGTCACCGATCCCGTCGATGGCCGGCAGCCCCGCCTGCCGGAGCGTGCGCATCCCCACCGCGACGATGCCCGTGAGCCAGGATGGGTCGACCTGCAGCCGCTCACCCAGGTCGCGGGCGATGGACTGGATCTGCGCCGCCAGGTCGAGGCTCCCCGGCACAACGGGACGGCTGGCGTAGGCCCGCACGGCTTCGCGCGCGTGCGGCCAGTAGCGATGGCCGAACAGGAACCAGTGGGAGGTCTCGCGCTGCTCGTCCAGGCGCCAGGTCCCCTCGAGCCGCAGGTGCCGCTCGAGGGCGGCCGGGTCGGCGGCCGAGTCAACCGCGCGTTGCAGGCGCATCGGGTAGAAGTAGAGCCAGATGCGGACGGCCGCGCGATCGACGGGGTGTGTGGCGTTCTGCAGGCGGTCCACCGCCCGGAGCCAGGCCTCGTCGTCGTGCTGCGCCAGGAACGCGAGGAAGAGAGGGTCGATCACCAGAGCGCAGCCTTCATTTCCGCAATCGCGATCTCGACCTGGCCCAGCTCGTCGAGCACACGGTGTGCCTCGTCCAGCGTCGCCTTCAGGGCCTCCGCCGACGGCGTACTGCCGCGCTTCACCTCCCAGGCCAGGTCGCGCGTGGTTTCGGCACACGCGCGGCACACGGCGAGCGTCCGCTCATGGGCTTCCAGCAGGTGCAGAACTTCGGTTTTCTCTTCGGAGGTCACAGCGTCAGGATATCGTCGGGAGTCGAGAATCGCAGGCCCGCGCACCTCGCCGCCTCATTTCGCGGAAGCTGGCGTGGACGGTGGCTGAACGCGGCTATGTCCGGTAGTTGTCGGGGCGCCAGGACGTGATGGCCTTCTTGATCTCGTCCGGCGACATCTGCCCGGCGACCGCGCGGTCGAGCAGTGCGCCCAGCTCGTCGTCCGACGCGAACCGCAGCGCCGCAATCTGCTTGGGGTTCAGCCGCGCCAGCCTGGCGTCCTCCCCGGCCGGCAGCACCTCGGCGCAGCGCACCTTCATCTCCAGCATGATGATCCGATCCTGGAGTCTGGTGATGTACGTCCGGCTGATCGCGACCAGCACGAGCACGGCGGCCATCAGCGAGCCGAATGCTGTGTCGCGCGCGTCCCAGCCGAAGGCCAGTGTGCCTCCGAAAGCGACCGCCGCGAGCAGCCACAGCGCCGACGCGAGGTAGGTCGGAACGGGATGATGCGCGTGCGGAGCGAATACGCGCGGCTCTGCGCGCTCCATG
>CAZLBU010000099.1:0-1941 GCA_964557815.1 uncultured Bifidobacteriaceae bacterium
TCTACATCCCGCCCGGCCCGCGCCTCGGCGACGTGGTGATCGAGGCGCGCGAGCTGAGGAAGGCCTACGGCGAGAACGTGCTGTTCGACGGCCTGTCCTTCACGCTCCCGCGGGCCGGCATCGTCGGCGTGATTGGCCCGAACGGCGCCGGCAAGACGACGCTGTTCCGCCTCATCACGGGGCAGGAACAGCCCGACGCGGGGACGCTGAAGCTGGGCGAGACGGTGCAGATTGGCTACGTGGACCAGAGCCGCGACACGTTGAGCGCCGACAAGACCGTCTGGGACGAGATCAGCGGTGGCCAGGACGAGCTCACGCTCGGAAGGAAGACCGTGGCATCTCGTGCCTACGTGTCGTGGTTCAACTTCAAGGGCGCCCAGCAGCAGCGCAAGGTCGGAACCCTGTCGGGTGGCGAGCGGAACCGGGTCCATCTGGCCAAGCTGCTCCGGAAGGGCTGCAACCTCCTCCTGCTGGACGAGCCGACCAACGACCTCGACGTCGACACGCTCCGGGCGCTGGAGGAGGCGCTCCTGAACTTCGCCGGCTGCGTGGTCGTCATCAGCCACGACCGCTGGTTCCTGGACCGCATCGCCACGCACATGCTCGCCTTCGAGGGCGACAGCGAGGTGGTGTGGTTCGAAGGCAATTACCAGGACTACGAGGCGGATCGGAAGCGGCGACTGGGCGCCGCGGCCGACCAGCCGCACCGGATCAAGTACAGGAAGTTGACCAGGAGTTGAAGACAGGTTCTGAGGTTCTGGGGTTCTGGGGTTCTGGGGGGCTGAGGTTCCGAGACCGAACTCCGATCGCTCGGACCCCCCGAACCCCCGAACCCCCGAACCCCAGAACCCCAGAACCCAGAGGAGCCTCCAATGACTGCAGATCAGGCCAAGGCCGTTGCCGAAGCGCTCGGACAGCAGATTCAGTTCGAGTGGATGACCACCGTCAAGGTGCTCCAGGCGGTGCCCGAGGACAAGAAGGACTGGAAGCCCGCGGACAACTCACGGTCCGCCTGGGAGCTGGCCACCCACATCGCCGAGAGCGACGTGTGGTTCCTCGAGGGGGTTCTCAACCAGCAGTTCGGTGAGCCGACCCCGAGCGGCGCGTCGACCGTCGAGCAACTGGTGGATTGGTACAAGACGCAGATGCCCAACCGCCTCGAGCGGGTGCTCGCGATGGACGGTTCGAAGCTGGCCGCCGTCGTCGATTTCTTCGGCATGAAGATGCCCAATGCCCAGTACCTCGTCTTCCAGGCGGTGCACAACGCCCATCACCGCGGGCAGTTGTCGTCGTACCTGCGGCCGATGGGAAGCAAGGTGCCCAGCATCTACGGGGGCAGCGCCGACGAGCCCTGGCAGGGGTAGGGTGGAGGTGCGAAGGGAGTCCCGGCGCCTTCTCCCTCCCGCAAGGCGACGCCTCTCCCGGTTGGCCTCGCGCCTTCCCGTCATCGCCTGGCTTCTCTCACTGACGGCGGCCTGCGCGCCGCCGGCACCCGACACGGTGCTGCTGAACGGGCGTGTCTTCACGGCCAACCCGGCGCAGCCGTGGGCGGAAGCCGTCGCCATCCGCGGCGATCGCGTTGTCGCGGTGGGCACGACCGCCGAGGTGTCCGCGCTGGCGTCGAGCGAGACCTCCACGCGCGATCTCGGCGGGCGCGTGGTCGTCCCGGGCTTCAACGACGCGCACGTGACCGATCCAGGTGGCGAGCAGGCGGCGCTGGTCGCGTTCGCGCGGGCGGCGGTCGCGGCGGGCGTGACATCGATGCACTGGTTCGTGGGCGCCCGCACCGTGAAGGAAGCGGCCACGGCCGTGCTCGGGGCCGACCTGCCCATTCGCATCCGCATGCTGCGAATGCCCCGGCCCGGCCCGGACGGCACCACGATCGACAGCCGCCCGCACCTGCCACCGCAGCCCGGTTTTCGACTTGACATCCGCGGCATG
>CAZLBU010000099.1:1951-8113 GCA_964557815.1 uncultured Bifidobacteriaceae bacterium
CTCGGCGCCGCAGACGAGGCCCGCATCCGGCAGGCCGTCGGATGGGCGTACGGCACCGAGGATCTGCTCGCGATAGAGCCGGCCGACGAGCAGGCGCTGTCGATCTACGTGGAGGCCATCGAGCGGGAGGGCCTCCCCGAAGTCTGGGCGCGCAAACGGCCCCGCGTGGAGCAGGCGGGCATGGGCGCGGCGGCGCTGGCGCCCCGCCTGGCGGGTTCGGGCATGGTGGTGGTGCAGCGGCCGGGCGGGACCGTTCCGCTCGCCTCGTTGGTCAAAGGAGGAGTGTCACTTGCGCTGGGCTCCGGGCAGGGCAGGCGTCCCTTCGACGTTCTGAACTGGGCGACGTCACCGGAACACGGCGCGGAAGCGCTGACGATGGAGCAGGCCGTCGCCGCCTTCACGCGAGGCTCGGCCCACGCCGAGTTCACGGACCGCGAGAAGGGCCACCTCACCGTCGGCGCACTGGCGGACATGGCCGTGCTCTCGGTCAATCCTTTCACCGCCCCCCGCGAGGAGCTGGGCGGCTCGCACAGCGTCCTGACCGTGATCGGGGGACGCGTGGTTCACGATGTTCGCTGATCTTCGCCTGTTCATCCACGAGCTGCGCCGCGACCGCGACATCGTCGAGGTATCGGCGCCCGTGGACGCCCATCTCGAGGTCGCGGAGATCCATCGTCGTGTCATCGCCGCCGGCGGACCGGCCCTGCTCTTCACGAATGTGCGTGGCAAGGCGTTCCCCCTGGTGACCAACCTGTTCGGGACCGCGCGCAGGGCGGAGCTCGCGTTCGGCGAGCGCCCTCTTCGCCTCATTCGCGAGATCGTCCACCTGGCCGAGACCATCATGCCGCCGTCACCCGGCAAATTGTGGGGAGCGCGAGGCCTGGCGGGTGAGTTGCTGAAGGTGGGCATGCGGCGCCTGCGATCGGGCCCGGTCACTGAAGTCGTGAGGCAGGATCTCGCGCTGGATCAGCTGCCCGCGATCACGTCGTGGCCCGAGGATGGCGGTCCGTTCGTCACGCTGCCGCTCGTCTACACGACCCATCCCGACGGCCGGGGATCGAACCTGGCGATGTACCGCCTGCACGTGCACGACGGGCGGACGACTGGCATGCACTGGCAAATCGGCAAGGGCGGAGGCTTCCACTACCAGCTGGCCGAGGCGCGGGGCCAGGCGCTTCCGGCGACGGTGTTCCTGGGCGGCCCGCCCGCCCTCATCCTCGCCGCCATCGCGCCGCTGCCGGAGAACGTCCCCGAGGTGATGCTGGCCTCGCTCATCGCCGGTCGCCGCCTGCCGCAGGTGCCGGGCCCGAACGGCCATCCGCATCCGCTCGTGGCCACCGCGGAGTTCGCGATCATGGGCGAGGTGCCCCCCAAGGTCCGGCGGCCTGAAGGCCCGTTCGGCGACCATTACGGGTACTACTCGCTCCAGCACGACTACCCGGTGTTCCGGGTCCGGCAGATCGCCTACCGGCACGACGCCATCTATCCGGCCACGGTCGTGGGCAAGCCGCGGCAGGAGGACTTCTACATCGGCGATCTGCTGCAGGAGCTGCTCTCGCCGCTCTTCCCCCTCGTCATGCCGGCCGTGGAGCAGCTCTGGTCCTACGGCGAGACTGGCTACCACTCGCTGGCCGCCGCCGTCGTCAAGCAGCGGTACAAGCGTGAGGCCATGGCCAGCGCGTTCCGGATTCTGGGTGAGGGCCAGCTCTCGCTCACGAAGTTCCTGCTCCTGACCGATCGGGGGGTGAACCTGAAGGATTTTCGTGCCACGCTGGAACACGTGCTGGCGCGCACGGATCCGCGCGTGGACCTCTACGTCTTCTCGAACCTCTCGATGGATACGCTCGACTATACGGGCCCGACCGTCAACGAAGGCTCGAAGGGCGTGTGGCTGGGGCTGGGAGGCCCCGTTCGTGACCTTCCGCGTGCGTTCGAACCACCCGTGCCGCCGCCACCGGATGTCGCCGACGTGCGGGTGTTCTGCGGCGGCTGCCTGGTGGTGCAGGGCCGGCCCTATGCCGACGACCGCGAGGCTGCCGCGCGGATCGCGACGCATCCGGCGTTCGCCGGGTGGCCGCTCGTGGTGGTCACCGACGATGCGGCGCGGGCGACCCGGAGCGAGATGAACTTCCTGTGGACGACGTTCACGCGGTTCGAGCCCGCGGCCGACATCCACGCCGCCGCCACGCGGGTGGTTCGCCATCACGTGAGCTACGAGCCGCCCGTCGTCATCGACGCCCGGATGAAGCCGTGGTATCCGGCGGAACTCTCGTGCCGGCCAGACATCGCGGCCCGGGTGAGCGATCGATGGAAGGAGTACTTCCCCAACGACATCGTGGAGATGGGTGATTCGGAGCGCGGCCACCTGGATTAGAGGGGCGGCTCTCCCGAGCCCCAAGATCCCAAGGCCTCAAGACCGCAAGACCTCAAGACCCCGTCGAATGCGATAATCAGTGACGTGAGCGACACCACGACCAACGGCATCCGCGTGCAGGTTTCGGCTGAGTTCCTGCCCGACAGAAGCTCGCCCAGCGAGGACCAGTACGTGTTCGCGTACCACATCACCATCTCGAACGTGGGCACGGAGGTGGCGCAGCTCATCAGCCGGCACTGGATCATCACCAACGCCGACGGCGAGACCGAAGAGGTCCAGGGCCCTGGCGTGGTCGGCGAGCAGCCGGTGCTCCGGCCCGGCGAGCAGTTCGAGTACACGAGCTTCTGCCCCCTCAAGACCAACGTGGGGACCATGCACGGCAGCTACACCATGGTGACGCCCGGAGGCGAGACGTTCCAGGCGCGCATCGCGCCCTTTACGCTCGCCGTCCCGTTCGCCCTCAACTGAGATGGCCCTGATGCGTTCCGGCGCGCCGCGGATGGCCCGGGCCGAGCGTTCCGGCGCGGGCCGGGGCATGCCGCTCGCCGCCGAGCCCGACAAGAAGAAGCCGTTCAACAAGAGCGCCGCCTGGCGGGAGGCCCGCGAACTGCTGTACGCGCACCGCAGGCGCCTGCTGCTGGGCCTGGCGCTGATGCTGGTGTCACGCCTGGCGGGCGTCGTGCTGCCGGCGCTGTCGAAGGTGGTCATCGACGAAGTGATCGGCAAGTCGCGGGCCGAATTGCTGCTGCCCATTGCCCTGGCCGCGGGCGCCGCCACCCTCGTGCAGGCGGTCACCAGCTTCAGCCTGTCGCAGATTCTGGGCGTGGCCGCACAGCGAGCTATCACCGACATGCGCATCCGGGTGCAGGCGAAGGTCATGCGACTGCCGGTGCGCTACTTCGACTCGACGCAGTCCGGCGTGCTGCTGTCGCGCATCATGACCGATGCCGAGGGGATCCGGAACCTCGTGGGCACGGGCCTCGTGTCGCTGGTCGGCGGGATCGTGACGGCCGCCATCAGCCTGCTGGTGCTGCTGTACATCAACTGGCGTCTCACGCTGGTGACGGCCGTGGTGCTGGCCATGTTCGGCGGCGGGATGGCGTTCGCCTTCAAACGGCTGCGTCCCCTCTTCCGCGAGCGCGGCAAGATCCAGGCTGAGGTGACCGGACGGCTCACCGAGGCGCTCGGGGGCATCCGCATCGTCAAGAGCTACACGGCCGAGAAGCGCGAGGAGATCGTCTTCACGAAGGGCGCGCACAAGCTGTTCCGCAACATCGCGCAGTCGATGACCGGTGTGTCGGCCACCACGGCCGGGAGCACGGTCATCGTCGGCGTCATCGGGGTCGTGATGATCTGGATGGGCGGCGGCGACATCCTCGCCGGGCGGATGACGCTCGGCGACTTCATCATGTACGTGTTCTTCATCGGCCTGCTCGCCGCCCCGCTCATCTCCATCGCCAGCATCGGCACGCAGATCACGGAGGCGTTCGCCGGGCTGGATCGCATCCGCGAGATCCTCGACATGCAGACCGAGGACGAGGCCGACGCGGACAAGGCGCCGCTCGGCCCTATCCACGGCGACATCCGGTTCGAGGACGTCTGGTTCGAGTACGACCCGGGCCGGCCCGTGCTGAAGGGCGTCAGCTTCGAGGCGCCGCCGGGCTCGACCACGGCGCTCGTGGGGTCCAGCGGCTCGGGCAAGAGCACGCTCATCGGCCTGGTCATGGCGTTCAACCGGCCGCTGCGCGGCCGAATCCTCGTGGACGGCCGCGATCTGGGTGAGATCCCCCTGCGCGACTACCGCGAGCAGCTGGCGTCGGTGCTGCAGGAGAGCTTCCTGTTCGACGGGACCATCGCCGAAAACATCGGCTACGCACGGCCCGGTGCCACGCTCGAGGAGGTCAAGCAGGCGGCGCAGGTGGCGCACTGCGAGGAGTTCATCCTGCGCTTTCCGGACGGGTACGACACCGTCGTGGGGGAGCGCGGCATCAAGCTCTCGGGCGGCCAGCGGCAGCGAGTGTCCATCGCGCGCGCCATCCTGGCGCAGCCGAAGGTGCTCATCCTGGATGAGGCCACGTCGAGCCTGGACAGCGAGAGCGAAGAGATGATCCAGGACGGCCTGCGGACGCTCCGCAGCGGCCGGACGACGTTCGTCATCGCCCACCGCCTGTCCACGATCCGGAGCGCCGATCAAATCCTGGTGATGGAGGGCGGCGAGATCGTCGAGCGTGGCACGCACGACGAGCTGCTGGCGGCCGACGGGCGCTACCGGCAGCTCTACGACAAGCAGTACAAGCTGGAGACGAACCGCTTCATCAACCCGGGCGAGGACTGGACACCGGAGGCGCCGAAGATGGCGATGCCGAAGCCCGCCGCGTCCACGCGTCTCTGAGACGGCGCCCGGTGCCCGCGGAACCTGACGGGGGAAGCATCGTATTCTTGAGTGGAGATCGCGAGTGAACGATCCTGCCCAGTTGCTGTCGCTGTTCCTGAACGGCGCGCTCGGCCGGTCCGGCCGGAAGCGGGCCCGGAAGGCGTCGAAGTTCCTCAGTGGTCATCGGGGCCTGGTCACGTCGAGCGCCGTGCTGGCTGCGGCGGGCGTGGCGTGGGGCATCTACGATAGTCTCAAGGCGGGTGCGCCGGGTGCGGTGCCGGGCGGTTCGCCGGCGGCTCCGCACCCGTTGCCGCCGCCGTTGCCGGGCGCCGCGGCCATGGCGACGGTGGGGACCTCGGCACCGGCGGGCACTGCGATGCCGGCCGAGGTGCTGCGCATCGTGCGGCTGGCGGTGTCGGCGGCCCGCGCCGATGGTTCGCTGACCGCACCCGAACGGGCGCTCATCCTCGAGCAGGCGCGCAAGGCCGGCGTCCAGGCCGCCGCTGAGCAGGAGCTCGACCGGCCCCATCCGCTGGCGGACCTCGTGCGCGGTGTCACCGACGAGCGCGCCCGCCACGACCTCTACATCCTCGCCTTCACCATCGTTCGCGCGGACGAGGCGGTCACCGGCGGCGAACGCATCTACCTGGCCCAGCTGGCGCACCAGCTGGGCATCGATGCCGCGACCGCCGCGCGGCTCGAGGCCGAAACGTCGGCCGGCATCGACTCGGCCGGCGATGACTGATCCCTGATCCCTGACCCCTGACTCCGAGGCAGCATATGTCCGCACCGCAGTGGTACATGGCCATCGGGGGCCACCAGGTGGGCCCCGTCACCCAGGACGAGATCCTCTCGAACCTGCGCAACGGCAGCATCGATTCCGAGACGCTGGTGTTCACGTCGGGCATGACGACCTGGCAGAAGGTGAAGGACGTGCCCGCTTTCGCCGCGTTCGTCGCCCCCGGGGCGTCGGCAGCGCAGGTTCCTCCGCCACCGATGCCGCCCGGCCGGCGCGCGCACGACATCGACTTCGTCATACACGGCAACGAGATGCAGTTCGTCGAGGTGGAGCTCGATCCCGGCGAGGCCGCCGTGGCCGAAGCCGGCGTGTTCATGTACATGACCCCGGGCATCCAGATGGAGACCATCTTCGGCGACGGCAGCCAGGCGCCGAAGGGCGTGCTCGACGCGCTGATCGGGGCGGGCAAGCGCATCCTGACGGGTGAGAGCCTGTTCATGACGGTGTTCCACAACCAGGGACAGGGCAAGCAGCGGGTTGCGTTCGCGGCCCCGTATCCCGGCAAGATTCTGGCGATGGACCTGAAGGCGCTCGGCGGACACCTGGTCTGCCAGAAGGACTCGTTCCTGTGTGCCGCCCGCGGAGTCTCGGTGGGCATCGCGTTCCAGAAGAAGA
>CAZLBU010000099.1:8123-9467 GCA_964557815.1 uncultured Bifidobacteriaceae bacterium
CTGCTTCGTGCACGCGGGAGGCACCATCCACGCCGTGGACCTGCAGCCCGGCGAAACGCTCCGCGTGGACACCGGGTGCCTGGTGGCCCTGCAGCCGAGCGTGAGCTACGACATCCAGTTCGTGGGCCGGGTGAAGACGGCGCTCTTCGGTGGCGAGGGGATCTTCTTCGCCACGCTGACCGGCCCTGGCCGTGTATGGCTGCAATCCCTGCCGCTCAGCCGCATGGCCGATCGCATCTACTCCGCCGCGCCGCAGGTGAGCCGCGGGCGGAAGGAAGAGGGCAGCGTGCTCGATCGCGCCTTCGGGCTGGGGGACTTGATCGACGGAAGGTAGGGCACGGAGGTTCAAAACACGGAGGTTCAAAACACGGGGGTTCAAGGCACGGAGGTTCAAAGCACGGGGGCGAAGGAGGGACCGGAGTACGGAGGCTGACGTTGTCCAGCGTCCTCCGGCGCTCATCTCCGGCCACGCCGCCTTCGGCTTCATCTGCCGCCATCTGCGGCCCCGGCCCCATCGGTGTTACGATCGCGGTCTATGCCCCGTGCGTTCGGCGTCACTGTCATCGGCCTGCTCGGTGTCCTCGTTGCGTCCCCTTCCGCGTTGCAGGTGCGCACGGCCGATCCTGCGAAGCGGGGTGTGGCGCTGTCCTCGTTCCCGCGCACCGTCAAGCTGGCGGAGAACGTCTTCGGCTACGAAGAGATCCGGCAGCCAGGGTTCACGACTGTGAGCCTCATCGTGGTCGGCGCCAACGGCGTGCTGGTGGCGGACGGGCAGGGCAGCCCCGCGGCCACGCAGACCATGCTGGACCACATCCGCAAGATCACCAGCAGGCCCGTCACGTGGTACATCGTCGGATCGGATCACGGCGATCACACGGCCGGCAACTCGGTCCTGCCGAAGGACATCACGTACGTCATCCATCCCAACGCCCGGGCGCAGATGCAGCGCGACGCGGCGAACCCGAAGCGCCAGCCGACGGCGCCGCCCGTGGTCGTGCCGCCGGCGGCCATGACCGGGGACACGCAGGTGATTGACGTGGGAGGCATCGAGGTCCGCGCGCTCTTCCTCGGCCGCGCCCACACGGGTGGGGACCTGATGGTCCACCTGCCTGCGCAGAAGATCCTCTTCATGAGCGAGGCCTACCTGAACCGCGTCTTCCCGGCCATGCGTTCCGCGTACCCGTCGGAATGGGTCCGCGTCATCGACAAGGCGCTGGCGATGGACGTCGATCGGTACGTCCCGGGCCACGGGTTCATCGAGGAGCCGGCGGTCTCGCGCGAGGAGCTGGTGGAGTTCCAGCGCGCGTTGAAGGCGGTCATCGCCGAGGTGACGCGCCTCCACAC
>CAZLBU010000100.1:0-7935 GCA_964557815.1 uncultured Bifidobacteriaceae bacterium
CTGAGCCCGCCGCCTGAGGTCGCTCAGCCAGTCCGCGATGAGATCCGCGCGCCGTTCGTCGGCGACGAATCGCTGCTGCAGGTACGCGGCGACCCGCAGGTCGTCGCGGACCCAGGCCCGGAGGCGGCCTTCGGTGAATCCGTTCCGAGCCAGCACGCCGGCCAGGGCCTCGCCTCCTCCCGCGCGGGCCCGCACGTCGGCCAGCCGCGCCTCGATGCGCTCGTCCGGCGGCGCAGGCGGCTCGTAGCGATCGGCTTCGAGGAGCATGAGCTGGCGATCCACGAGGCGCTGGGTGAGGTCGGCGTCCACCTCGCCGCCTTCCACGAGGCCGAGCGCGAGAACGGTTCGTGCGTCCGACAGCGTGATGGTGCGGCCCGAGACGATCGCGAGCGTGCGGTCCAGGAGCCCGGGCGCCTGGGCCATCACGAGACAGGCGGCCAGCAGCAAAGGCATCAGAAGGCCTGCCCCAGTGAGATGTGCACGATCATGCCGCGCTCCCGGCTGCCGCTGGCCAGCGTGCGCGGGTTCACCTTGAACCCGAAGTCCACCCGCAGCGGCCCGATGGGCGACCGATAGCGCGCGCCGAAGCCGGCCGCCACCCGCAGGTCGCCGAGCTGGATGTCACCGACCTGCTTGAAGACGTTTCCGGCGTCGAGGAAGCCCACGAGCGCGACGCCCTTCCAGTACGGCGCCCTGAGCTCGGCGTTCACGACCACCAGGCCGTTGCCGCCCTGCGGAAAGCCCTGGGAATCGAGCGTATCGGGGGTTCCGAGCCGGTCCAGAGCGAAGCCGCGGACCGTGGTGTCGCCGCCCGCGAAGAACCGCTCGCTCGCCGGCAGATCCTCGACGACGTCGACGATCTGCTGGCCGTCCTCCCCGAGAATGGGATTGCCGTCCAGGTCCACGCGCGGGACCTCGCGCGCGAAACCGGTGGCGAACCCGGCCCGCACGCCTCCAGCGAGGACGAACCCCCTGCCCGGCAGGCGTCGGTAGAGGAACCCCTGCAGGAACGTCTTGGCAAAGCCCACCTCCGACCCGTACGCGCGTGCGGCGACCGCGCCGTCGATGCCGATGACCGCGCCGCGCTGGGGGTCCAGCACGTCGTCCCTCGAATCGCGCAGGAGCGCCCCGAAGAAGGTGGACAGGCGCACCTGCGGAAAGAGGCGGTCGATCAGCAGGCGATCCGCGGCCGCGATCTGCTCGTCGAAGAGCTCGGTGAAGTCGTTCGTGTAGCGGCCCGTCACGGTGAAGCCCGCGCCGAAGCGCCGCGCGTAGTCGGTGCGCACGCCTCGCCGGTCGAAGGTGAAGCTGGCGCGGATGCCGCGCTCGAGAAAGGCGGTGACCTGCGCGTCGCCGGGCGTCCCGAACGCGCGCGGCTCGCGAAACGTGCCGGTGACGCGGTAGTCGTTGAAGCCGTACCCGCCCGCGTCGGCCGGGTCGGTGCTGTCGATGGCGGGATCGCGCGGACGCAGCGAGACTCGGGAGAAGAGGCTGAGCGTGCGGTTCTTGCCCCACAGGTTCCGGCGGCTCACCTCGAAGAACGCGCGCGGCGCCACCTCGACGCGCTCGTCCGCGACGCCGCCCGCGCCCTGCCGGAGCCGGCGTCCCACCTCGAGGCCCCCTCCGTAGGTCACCGCCGTGGCGGGGGCCTCCTCGACGGTCACGAGGACGTCGCGCTGCGGTGTGCCGGGACGCGGCAGGTCCACGATGCGCACGCGGCGGAAGAGCCCCAGCTGGCTGAGTCGCTGCTGGCTCTCGGCCAGGGCGTCGGCACCGAGCGGCACGCCGGGCCGGATGCGCAACTCCCGCCTGATCACGTCGGCGCTGGTCCGGGTGTTGCCGGTGATGAGCACATGATCCACCACGGCCTGCTCACCCGCCAGGATGCTCCAGGCCACCGACACCCGCTGGTTCCCGTCACTGAACGCCAGGGTCGGCGCCACGCGCGCCGACACGTAGCCCAGGTTGCGGTAGTGGCGCTCGAGCGCGTCGCGGTCGGCCGCCAGCTGCGGACGATAGAACGGGCGGCCGGCCACGAGCCCCAGCAGCGCGCGGAGGTCGGGCTCGGGCACGCCCGCCGTCCCCTCGATCGTCACGCCCGACACCGTCGTCCGCACGCCCTCGACGATCGTCAGCTGCACGTCCACGGGCCGGAATCGCACGCTGCCCTCGGCCACCTCCGGCAGCACCTCGACGGACGGTTTCACCGTCGCGCGTTCATGTCCGCGCACGCGATAGAGCTCCTCGATGGCCACGGCGATGGCCGCCACGCGGGCGTCCACGAACGGGTCGCCCCGCGTCAGTTTCAGCAGCGGCTCTATCTCTGCGGCGGGCACCGATGTATTCCCGTCGAGGCCGACGGCGCCCATGCGGTGCAGCGAGCCTCGCTCGATCGTGAAGGTCAGGACGAGGTCGCCGCTCTGCTCGACCCGGGCGTAAGTGGCCCGGGCGTCGCGATACCCGCGTTCGCGCAGGTAGGCCTCGATGTTGCGGCTCGCGTCCTCGAGCAGGTCCTCGTCCACCGAGCGCTCCTCGCGGACGGGCACGAGCGACTCCAGGACGCCGCGCGGCAGCGGGTCGCCGGCGTACTCGAGCCGCACGCGCGGCCCGGTGATCACGTCCACCACCACGCTCGCGGTGTGTCCCTCGTCGTCGAACGTCGTGGTCTCGCGGACCGAGGCTTCGTAGAAGCCGTCCGCGCGAAGGCCGCTCTCGTACTCCGCGAGCCGCTCCTCCAGGTCCAGGCGATCGAAGGGCTGGCCTGGCTCGATGCGCAGGAAGTCCAGGATGCGGTTGGGCGCCTCGCGGGGGGTGCCCGTCACCGACGAGGTGAGGATCACGGTGCGCGGGCCGCGGTCGACCGACAGGCTCAGCCACACCTCGCCGGCTGTCTTCCCGGGGCTCACCTGCGGCAGGACGGCCGCCGCGCGATAGCCGTGATCGCGATAGAAGTCCATCATGGCGGCGGCAATCTCGGGCGCCCGCGAGGCGGCCGGCCGCTCGCCGAAGCGCTCGCTCACCACCGTCCGCATCGCGACCGACGACAGGTCGCCGCCCCCGTCGATCGACATACGCGTGATCAGCCGGATGGGGCGCAGCAGCCAGCGCAGGGCGACGCCGGCGCCCCCCGGCGCCGGGGTGGCGAACAACCGGACGTCGTCGTAGCGGCCGAGGCCCACGAGGTGGTCAATCGTGTCGCGCACGCGCTCCATGGCCAGCGGCTGGCCGAGGCGCGTCTCGATGAGCTCGAGCACGCCCGGCTCGAGCACGGGGCCGTCCTCCGTTTCCACCTGGACGTCCGCGATGGGCTGGCCGATGAAGGCGTCCTGTGAGGTAAAGGCGGGCCGCGCGGCGCCGAGCAGGGCGATGGCCGCGACCAGCAGCACGCGCATCAGAACGTGTGCCTCTTCCGCACTTCGAGCGCGTACGTGCGGTCCTCGTTCTGCGACAGCACCCAGGCGAGCGTGTCGCTCTGATCGAACTCGAGCAGTACGATCTCGTCGCGCGCCGACGAGGAGAGGCTGCGGGCGTAGGTCAGGTAGATGCGGTCCGAGATGCGCTTGCCGATGGTCACGCGCGCCGACGGGTTGACGTTGAGCCGGGCCGACTGCTGGTAGGGATCGACGAGCAGCGGGGTGATCTGGAACGAGTCCACCCCGAAGGTCTCCTGCACGACCCGGCCCACCTCCGCCGACAGGGTGCCCGTGAGCGCGCGCGTGGCCCGCGCCTCGAGCAGCCGCTGCTCGCGCTCGTTCGGACGCTGCTGGGCCGCCAGCTCGACGTCGCCGCTCGGCGTGGTGTCGCTGAACAGCATCGTCAGGATCTCGATCGGCGGCAGCGGCGGGTCGGAGGTGAACTCCGGCTGCAGCCGCTCGGTCGTCCCGGCCATGCGCAGCGTGACGCGGTAGGTCTGGCCGGGGACGCGGACGCGCGTCTCCGCCTCGATGTCGAAGAACGGCTGGATGCGGGAGGGGTTCGTGAAGTCGATGCTGCCGCGCGTCACGAGATACCGCCGCCCTTCGAACCGCGCCTCGCCGCGGTCGATGTCGGCGCGCCCCAGCACCACCGGGCGATCGAGCGTCCCGCGCAGGCTCAGATCCGCGCTGGCCACGATACGCGCCTGGTCGTTCTCGATGCGCAGGCTCGATGGGGCGATGAGGCGCACGTCGAAGCGGAGGGCGTTGGCAGACTCGGCGGCCAGGGCGCCCTCGACCGCCGGAATCCCCTCCGGCCCGCCCGACAGGTCGAAGAGCCCCGTGGACGTGTCGAAAGGCCGCGACCAGGTGGCGCTCTTCACCACGACCTCGCCCGTCACCACAGGCGCGCCCACGGGACCGCGAAGGGCGAGCTCCGCATCGACCGTCGAGCGCATGCCCTCCGGGTAGCGGAGTCGCATGTCGGTGCCGACGGCCGTGACGTCGTACTCGCTCAGCACGTAGCCCGACTGCCCCAGGCGCCCGCCGAAGCGCACCGTCCCGCCGCCCACGCGCCCGCCGAGCCCGTCGAGCCGGATACCCGAGGCGTCGAACGTCACGATGCCGTTCAGCGCTTCCAGTGCGTGCGGGAAGCCGAAGTGCCGCAGGCGGCCGTTCGTCAACAAGGCAGTGCCGGAGACGGCCGGCGCCTCCACCGTGCCGCCGATGCGCGCCGAGACCTCGGCCCGGCCGCTGCTGCGCACGTCGGGCACGAAGCCCTGGAGCACCGCCAGGTTCGCCGCGCCATTTGCCGTCAGCGCGAGCGCCTGCTTCGGCAGGTCCACCGAGCCCGCGAGGTCGAGCTCCGTGTCTTCGCCCACGAGCCGCAGGGCCGTCACCTGCAGCACCTGCCGGTCCACGCTCATCCGGATGGCGCCGGCGTTGCGCAGGTGGTAGTCGAAGAACCGCAGATCGACGGCGTCCACCTCGACATCCACGCGCAGGGCGTCCGGGTTGTAGAGCTCGCCGACGACGCGGATGGCGCCGCTGGCCACCGCGGAGGTGAACGGCGAGAGCTGCGGCTGGAAGGCACGGAGGTACGGGTCCAGCGAGGTGTCGGTCACACGGAACGCCAGCTCCGCGTCCATCTCGTCGGTGAGGGCGATGCGGCCGGTTCCGGACGCGGCCAGGCGGTTGGACGCGACCTCGACCTCGTAGGTCATCACCGTGTCCCGCACCGACAGGCGCCCCGACACCTCGCCCACGCCTTCATCACCGTAGAAGAGGTCCCGCACGCCGAACTTCACGTCGTAGCGCGGCGCCTCGAACGTGCCGCTGCCGTTGGCCGAGAAATCCAGCAGGCCGGTGAACCCCGGGCCGCTGGACGTGGCCGCCACGGCCAGGGTTTCGACGGCCATCCCGCGCGCGTCGGCGTTGAAGGAGTAGGTGCCGTTCCAGCCCACGTAGGCCGCCCCGGTCGTGGTCGTGCCCCCCTTGGTGACGGTCAGGCCATCGAGGCGCACGCCGGCGCCCTCGAACCGCATCGCCGCCACGCCCTCGGCAAACGGCTCCCCGTAGGCCGTGCCCTGGAGGATGGACAGCCGCCCGAACCCGAGCGGCTGCGTGTACTGCCCGTACAGGTGGAAGTCGCCCGAGACGATGCCATCGACGTCGTAGTCCTCGAGATCGAAGGCCCCCAGGAAATCCTTGACGCTGCGGTTGGCGATGCTCACCCGCGCGTCCAGCTCTTCTCCCCCGTCCCGGCGGGGATAGCCGAGCGAGAACCGGCCGGTCACCTCCATCCGAGAGAAGCCCTCGGTGATGACCGCGCGGCTGACGTTCGCATAGGCGTTCTCGACGACGAAGTCGCCGTCGACGGATCCCCACGTGACGCCCCAGGCCCGGATGGCGTCGCCGACGAAGCGGCCCTCGATCCGCGGGCTGCGGAAGGCGCCGAGCATCACGCCGTCGAAGCGCCCGACGCCGTCGATCGGGATGGCCATCGTCCGCGCGCCGAAGGCCGTCATCATTCCGGCCAGCAGGCGGTCGCCTTCCTGCCAGTTCGCGCTGGTCACGCGGAACGGCAGGTTCGAGCGCTCGCCCCAGGCGGTGGCCCCCTCGAAGGTCACGTACGTGTCGCTGGTGGCGAGCTCGCTCGGCTCGAGCCGGAGGGCCGCGCCGTCGAAGCTATACGCCATGTGGCCGCCGATGCCGACGGGCTCGAGCGGCGTGTGGTTGCTGAACGGGCCGTAATCGAGCGCGCGGCGCTCGGCCTCGGCTGCCGCGCCCGCCGCCAGGCGCGGCCCCATCAGGCTGGTGCCCGGCGGCGCGGTGACCACGAGCTCGCCATCGCCCACGCGATCGGCAAAGCGGCCCATGGGCCACTCGAGCCGGTTGCGTCCTGTCGCGCGGCCCGCCACGCGTATCCCCTCGGTCTGGAGGACGTTGGTGAGGGCGAGCAGGTCGACTGCCTCGTACTGCACGTCGAAGCGCGCGCGCGTGGCCTGGTCGCGCAACCCGAGCGGCGCCATCTGGTAGGTGAACGCGAGGCGCCCCCCATTGAAGCCGGACGTGGCGCGCGTGACGTCGAAGCTCCGCGGCACCCACACCAGCGACCCTTCGAGGTCGGGGAACCGCAACTGGTTGAGGCCGGCCTCTCGGCTGTGGAAGTCGCCCTTCAGCTCGCGGCCGCCCTTGAAGAGGTGAAAGGTGCCGGTGAAGTCGCTTTCGCCGTGCAGGCTGAACGTGTTGCCGGCGAAGAAGAGCTCGCGCATGCGCGGCAGCTGGATCCGCGACTTCACGTGGTAGGTCTGTTCCGGCCATTGCGCCAGTTCCACCGCGCCGGTCACATCGCTCACCGCGCCGTCGGTGATGAGCTGCATCTGGTCGAAGACCACGCGGCTGCCGAGGATGCGGAACGACGCGCCCAGGTCCGCCGCCATGGGGACGTAGTTCTGTATGGCGATGGTGCCGCCCGAGAACCGGAGCTGGCCGCGGTATTCGACCAGCTTCGACACCGTGACATCGAGGTTGCGAGCGACGGCGCTCCACGGCGTGCCGTGATCGCGGTAGACCACTTCGCCGCGACTCGCCCGCACGTACTGCACGGTGGTGCGCACGGGCGAGGGGCCGGTGCGGGGCGGGCGGGGCGGCCCCATCACGCGCGGGAACGTCTGGCGCCCATCGGGGAAGCTTTCAATCACCATCCGCCAGTCGGTCATCTCGATGGTGTCCAGGAGCACTTCGCGGCGGATGAGCGCGCCCCAGGTGAGCGAAACCTCCACGTGGCGGGCGGTGAGCCAGGGCTCCTCGCCGGGTCGCTGCCCCTCGATCACGAGGTCTTCGAGGACGAACCGTCCGCGGCCGAGCTGCACGCCGAGCCGCCCGATGCGCATGGTGCGGTCGAGCCAGTTGCCGCCGGCCCGCTCCGCGCGTGCCTTCAGCGCCGGACCGAGGTCGATGCTGACGACGCTCACGAGCAGGACCGCCAGCGACACCGCCACGACGATCACGACCGTGCGCGCGTAGCGATAGGCCGCGGCGGCCAGTTTCCTCACGGCCTACTCCACGGTGACCAGCAGGACCCCGGCCTCGACCGACTGGCCTTCGGCCACCTTGACGGCCTTGACTCGGCCCGCGCGCGACGCGCGGAGCTCGTTCTCCATCTTCATCGCCTCGATGACCACCAGCCCCTGGCGGGGCCCCACGGCGTCGCCCGGCGCCACCAGGAGCTTCACGATCTTCCCGGGCATCGGCGCCACGACCTGTTGAGGCCCCGAGCCGCCGGCGGCGGTCTCGCCGCCCCGCCGCCCGAAGCGCGAGACCAGCGACGCGGGGAGCGTGTGCCCGTCGAGCAGCACGTCGAAGCCCGCCCCGCCGGCGCGCGGTGTCACCGTCGCGTCCACGCTGCGCGGCGGCCCGCCGTGCTCCCGGACGAGCGCTTCGTAGGCCGCGTCCTCCCCGGCCCGCAGGCGGTTGCAGAGGTCAGCCTCGGAAGCGGCCGAGTCTGTCGGGGCCTGGC
>CAZLBU010000100.1:7945-8324 GCA_964557815.1 uncultured Bifidobacteriaceae bacterium
GGTCGCGCGCCCCACGCCGCGATGATCCACGTCGAACACGCGATCGTCCACGGCGACTTCACACCGGCCATCGCGAGCGGTGACGCGAACGCGCCGCACGCGCCCGCCAATCTCAAGATCGAACACCACTGGTCAGGTTCTCAGGTTCTCGGGTTCGCAGGTTCTGGGGTTCTGGTTCTCACTCCCCACTTCACGCTTGTCACTTCTCACTTCCCCCGCCGGGCTCGCGCACGCGCGTCCTGCTGCCATCGGCTGGGGCCCGCACCCACGGCCGGCGGCGGCGCGGCGCCAGCCGTCATCTGCCGCACCGCGATGGCCACGGCCGCCAGCACGGCGGCCTCGTCGTCCGGGGCGACGAGCGGCTGGCCATTGCGCGCCC
>CAZLBU010000100.1:8334-9454 GCA_964557815.1 uncultured Bifidobacteriaceae bacterium
TGAAGCTCGTATCGAAGCGCGCGGCCTGAAAATCCTCGTCGTCCAGGATCCAGCGGAAAAAGGGGATGGTGGTGCGGATGCCCCGCACTTCGTACTCGGCAAGGGCGCGCTTCATGCGGGCCAGGGCGCCCGGGCGATCCTCGGCCCACGTGATCAGCTTCGAGATCATCGGGTCGTAGTAGATCGGCACCTCGCCCCCTTCGTACATGCCGCTGTCGTCGCGCACGCCCGGGCCCTGGGGCACCCGCAGGCCGAGGATCCGCCCGGGCGAGGGCATGAAGTTCGTGTCGGGGTCCTCGGCGTAGATGCGGCACTCGAGAGCGTGCGCCCTCGGCGCGAGCAGCGCCTCCGGATCGAGCGTCAGCGGCTCGCCGCGCGCGATGCGCACCTGCCACTGCACGAGGTCCACCCCCGTCACCATCTCGGTGATCGGGTGCTCCACCTGCAGCCGCGTGTTCATCTCGAGGAAGTAGAACGAGCCGTCCTGGTCCAGCAGGAACTCGATCGTGCCCGCGTTGGTGTACGTCGCCGCGCGCGCCACCGCCGCCGCGGCCGACGTGATCCGGCGCCGCAGATCGGGCGAGACAGCCAGCGACGGGCTCTCCTCCACCACCTTCTGGTGACGGCGCTGGATAGAGCACTCCCGTTCCACGAACGGCACGACCGTGCCGAAGTGATCCCCGAGCAGCTGCACCTCGATGTGCCGCGGCGCGAGGATCCGCCGCTCGAGATAGACGGCCGAGTCGCCAAAGGCCGAACCCGCCTCGGACCGTGCGGCGCGCAGCGCCCCGGGCAGCTCGGCGGGCGCCGACACCATCCGCATGCCCTTCCCGCCGCCGCCTGCCACGGCCTTCAGCATCAGCGGGTAGCCGATGCGATCCGCAACGGCGAGCACGTCCGCCTCCGCCACATCCTCGCCGAGGGGCTCCTCGGTGCCGGGCACGACCGGCACGCCGGCGGCGATGGCCACCTGCCGCGCAGCGGTCTTACTGCCCATCAGCGTGATGGCCTCGGGTGTCGGGCCGATGAACACGAGCCCTGCGTCCCGGCAGGCAGCGGCGAACGCCTCGTTCTCGGCGAGGAAGCCGTAGCCGGGGTGCACCGCGTCGGCGCCCGACCG
>CAZLBU010000101.1:0-5213 GCA_964557815.1 uncultured Bifidobacteriaceae bacterium
AACGCCGGCGGCGCGTGGGACAACGCCAAGAAGATCGTGGAGACCGAGCTCAAGATGAAGGGGACCGACCTGCACGCGGCATCGGTGGTCGGCGATACGGTGGGCGATCCGTTCAAGGACACCTCGTCCGTGGCGATGAACCCGGTGATCAAGTTCACGACGCTCTTCGGCCTGCTGGCCGTCGAGCTGGGCGTCTACATCGCGGCGCAGTCGGGCTCGGGCCTCACGGCCGCCCTGGCCGCGGCGTTCTTCGTGGCCAGCCTGGTGTTCGTGTACCGGTCGTTCTACGGCATGCGAATCGAGAGCTAGCGGATGACGCAGAATGTGCGTCGATGACGCAGGAGCGGTGTCATCGTTTGTAACATTTCGGGAATCGATGGTCCCGCCGCGGTCGAACCGTTGACGCGGCCCGATCACGCGACTAGAATCGGCGGGCGCTTGTCAGTTCGGGCCCGTGGGCGAGGGTGCCGGGGCCGGGAATCGAGGGGAAGCGCCGCTCCCTCGGGAGCACTTTCCCGAAACCGGTGTCTAACCCGGTAACTGGGCGAACAAGACCTGTCACCGTTCGTTGACACGCGTTTTTCGTGCTGGCTATAATCGGCAGCCCTCGCGGCTGCTGCTGAAGGACTCTAGGAGGATACGTGCCACGCGACATGTTCGGCGATGTCGTCGACCCTTCCATCAAGATGGGCAACAAGATGTGGTACACGGTGCCACTGACGATGTTGATGCAGGCCGCGATCGTGGCCGCCATCATCATCGTGCCCCTGATGGCCGTGGGAGCCCTGCCGACGACGCCTTCGATGATGGCGTTCGTGGCGGGCCCGCCGCCGCCGCCGCCGCCGCCCCCGCCCCCACCGCCTCCGGCCGCAGAGGCGCCGCCCCCGCCGCCGGTGGACGTCAATCCGAACGCGGCCCCGGTCGAGGCGCCGTCCGAGATCAAGCCCGAAACCGGCCTGGAAGCCGGGTTCGAAGCGAACGTCGGCGGCATCGACGGCGGCATCGTGGGCGGCGTCGCGGGCGGCATCACGGGCGGGATCCCCGAGCCGCCGCCGCCACCGCCGCCGCCGGCCGCGCCGGTCCGCGTGGGCGGCAACATCAAGGCTCCGCAGAAGGTCAAGCACGTCAACCCGATCTACCCGCCGATTGCGCAGTCGGCCCGCGTGCAGGGTGTCGTCATCATCGAGGCCACCATCGGCCCCGACGGAGCGGTGAAGGACGCGAAGGTGCTGCGCTCGATCCCGTTGCTGGACCAGGCGGCGCTCGACGCCGTGCGCCAGTGGCAGTTCACGCCGACGCTCCTCAACGGCGTGCCGGTGCCGGTCATCATGACCGTCACGGTGCAGTTCACGCTGCAGTAGGAGTTGGCCATGTTTTCAACCGGTAACACGGACTTTTTCGGGAGGAATGCGATGGAAGGTCGGAAGATGGGTCAGATCGGGCGGATCGCATATGCCGGGCTTGCGATGGCGTTTGTCGCCACCCCTGCGTTCGCGCAGGAAGGCGGCGGCCTCGACCTCGTCGAGATGTTCGAGCAGATGGGCATGGTGGCCATGGCCATCGCCGTGGTGCTCTTCATCATGTCGTTCTGGTCGGTGGGTGTCGCCATCGAGCGCATCTACACCTTCAGCCAGGCGAAGAAGCAGTCCAAGCTCTACGCCCCGCAGGTGGCCAAGCACCTCAAGGAAGGCCGCCTGAAGGAAGCCATCGCGCTCTCCTCGGCCAAGGAATACCGCTACAGCCACCTCGCCAAGGTCGTGCTCGCCGGTCTGCAGGAATACCAGTTCCAGCAGGAGAGCAACTCCGGCCTCTCCCGTGAGGACGTGCTCGACACCGTCCGGCGCTCCATCCAGCGCGCCACCGCGCTCACCTCGAACGACCTGAAGAAGGGCGTCTCGGGCCTCGCCACCATCGGCGCCACGGCGCCGTTCGTCGGTCTGCTCGGCACGGTCGTCGGCGTCATCAACGCGTTCGTCGGTATCGCGTCGACGGGCTCGGGCGGCATCGGCGCGGTCTCGGCCGGTATCGCGGAGGCGCTGGTCGAAACTGCGCTCGGCCTGTTCGTCGCCATCCCGGCGGTGTGGTTCTACAACTACCTGTCGGGCCGCCTCGAGTACTTCAACGTGGAGATGGACAACTCCTCGTCGGAGATGGTGGACTACTTCATCAAGAAGACCGCCCACTAGTCTTTGCCACGGCGGCAGGCGCCGGGGACGTCCCGGCACCTGCCATCGTGCGACGGCAACTGAAGGAGAACCGACATGGCAATGGACGTCGGCGGGGCAAAAGGCGGAATCAAATCCGACATCAATGTCACCCCGCTCGTGGACGTGATGCTGGTGCTGCTCATCATCATGATGATCGTGGCGCCACTGCTGCAGAAGGGCGCCGACGTCAAGCTGCCCGTCGCAGCCTACAGCTCGGACAAGCCCGAGACGCAGGACCAGACCGTCGTCGCCGTCGATTCGCAGGGCCGCTTCTTCGTCAACGGCGTGCCCGTCCGCGAGGACGAACTGCGGCAGCGCGTCGAGGACATCCTCGAGGCGAAGACCGAGCGCATCGTCCTGATCAAGGCCGATGAGGACGCCCAGTACAGCGCCGTCATGGGCGCCATGGACCAGCTCCGCTCGGCCGGCATCGAGGACATGGGCCTCATCACCGACCCGAAGCAGCGGCCCGGCCAGACGGGAGGTAACTAGTCATGGCCCACGCGCATCAGCATTTCGGCGCCGAAAAAGTGTTCATGGGCAAGAAGCTCGAGGTGTCGGGCGACATGAACATCACTCCCATGATTGACGTGCTGCTCGTGCTGCTCGTCATCTTCATGGCGGCCCTGCCGCTCTCCCAGAAAGGCCTGGACATCAACCTCCCGGCTGAGACACAGCAGGCCCAGCAGCAGCAGGTGGACATCTCGCAGATCGTGCTCGAGTACACGGCCGATCGCCGGATTTCGGTCAACAAGCAGGACGTCACCGTCCAGGAGCTCGAGAGCCGCCTCCGCACCATCTTCGAGACCCGCAAGGACAAGACGATGTTCATCGCCGGCGCCGGATCGCTCCGCTACGGTGATATCGTCGAGGTCATCGACGCCGCCAAGGGCGCAGGGGTCGAGAAGGTCGGCATCGTCACCGAGGCCATGCGCCGCGCGGCCGGAGCCACCGGCACCGACTAGCTCGCGCCACCATCCCTTCCGAAGGCAAAGGGCTGTCCGGACTGCTCCGGACGGCCCTTTGTCTTTCACACTCGGCCCTGCCAGCGCCGATACCTGCGGCGCGCCGACGCGGCACCACGGCGACCGCCCGTGCCCGCCGCTCCGATTTCCCGGGGGCGAACGAGCGTTCCCCGGGGCTAACGAGAGCTCGATGTCGGGGCGACGGCCAGGATCTCCCGGAGCTCGGGCAGCGTCTTGTCGGCGCGATGCCAGATCTTCCGCAGCTCGGTGGCCGCCGCCTGCGCCTTCTCCGCGTTCCGCACTGCCGTGGCCGCCCGGTACAGTCCGAGGAGCGACAGGGCACGCCCCGGCGTCTTCCTGAGCGCCGCTTCGTACTCCGGAATCGCCTCGCCCGGACGCCGCACGTCCATCAGCAGGTCGCCGACGAGTTCGTGTGCGGGCTTCACCGGGAGCGGGGGGCCGAACTCGAAGCTCAAACCGTCCTCGACCGCGGCGGCCTGGCGCGCGAGGACAATCGCCTCGTCCCGTCGACCCTCAGAGAAGATGAGGACGGCCTCGAGCTGCTGGGCCATCACGGCGGCCACGCGACGATCGTTCGTGCCTCCCGCCGCGGGCAGCCCGATCTGCGCCTGCGCGCCCTGGACGAGCGGTGGCTCGGGCCTCATCGGACGTGGCGTCGGGATGGGAGTGACCCCCGGACGCATCGGGCCGGAACGCGGTGCGGGCGTCGGCCGGGCGGTGGTGACGCTACGGAGCGGACGATCGCCATCGCCGACGAGCAGGGCCATGCGCTGGAGCGCCTCGCTCCCACCCATCCGGTTGCCGCTCCTGAAGGCGGCCATGCCGATGGCGAACAGGTCGGCCGCGGTGGCATCGGCGCCCAGCCCTTCGGGATTGACCGCGGGCTTCGCGTCCATCCACCGGCGTGTCTCGACCAGCCACGCGGCGCGCGCGAGGGCCAGGTGGCTGCGCGTCCTGACCGAACCGCTCTTCGCCGCTGCCTGCTCGATCTGGTCGAGCACGCCCCTGGCGTCGGCCAGGCGTCCCTGCTGGAGGTAGCTGTAGCCCAGCCAGAGCAGGGCGTGGAAGCCGCGATCATCTACGCCAAGGCCCTTGCGGGCCACCCGCTCGTCGGCGGCCCGGAACGAGCGCTCGTTCATGTCACTCCCCTCGTCCCACATACCCAGCGCGAAGTAGATGTGCGACGGCATGTGGAGAGCGTGCGATGCCGACGGCGCGATCCTGGCATACGCTTCCGCATAGCGGAGCCCGAGCGGCGCGTGAATCGGGTCGTCGTAGGCGTGAATCAGGTAGTGCGCGGCGCCCGGGTGCTGCGGGTTCTGCCGGTAGACGTCCTCCGCGAGCGCCGCCGCCTTCATGTAGGTGGCCATGTCACGGCCTCCGTGGCTCGTGCCGAGAATCGCCAGCGCGTAGAAGGCCTTCACCTCGAGGTCGTCCGGGAAGCGCTCGTGCAGCTGGCGCATGCGGCTGGCGTAGGCGGTGTCGCGCGCCAGCTTGTCGCCCGGGCCGAACAGGGCTTCGACGGCCTGCAGCCACGCCCGTTCCTTCTCGGATCCCGCCTTGGCCTGCCGGTCCGCCGGCGTGGGCGCCAGGCGGCTGAGCGCGGCCTGTGCACTCTCCGGGGACGTCTGACCCCACAGCGGATGGTTATAGGTCATGACCTCGCCCCAGAAGGCCATCGCGAAGCCAGGGTCGGCCGTTTGTGCCTCCAGGAAAGCCTCGCGCGCATCGTCGTACTCGAAGCTGTGCAGGAGCAGCACGCCACGGGTGAAGGCCTCTTGAGCCGGGCCGGTCGCCGACGTTGGAAAGTCGATTCGGCCGAGCGAGGCCTGCTGTGCTCGCGGGACCGCGCCAGCGAACAAGGCCAGGGCCAGCGCAAGGGGCGTGAGGACGCGGCGGGACATGGACAGGGACCTCCGTTGCCGCAGTCTAGCGTACGGGTGCGGACGGGTGCGGGCAGGTGCGGACGGGTGCGGACTGGTGCGGGCGTGTACAAACGAACGGCCTCGGCCGGAGCTTT
>CAZLBU010000101.1:5223-9422 GCA_964557815.1 uncultured Bifidobacteriaceae bacterium
TCCGGGCCCTACGGCTGGGCCCGAGGGCCATGCATCTGCGCCATCTGCGTCATCTGCGGCCCATCTGCGCCCTCAGTTGAACGTGTAGCGGATCATGAACTGGATGCGCCAGACGTCCAGCAGATCGGCGGTCTGCTCATAGGACCGGGACATCAGCTCGTTGTTCACCACGCGCATGCGGTACTGCGCACGGCCCTGCGCATCCAGGGGGCCGCCCTGCGCCGCAGTGGGGACGATCAGCGGCGAGTTCGAGACCAGCCGCTGGGCCACGCCCCAGTTGTTGTTCAGCAGGTTGCCGAAGTTGATGAAATCGACCCGGAACTGGAACGAGTGCCGACGGCCCTTCAGCGACGCGTACAGATCCTGGGAGACGCTGAAGTCGAGACGGTGCACCAGCGGGAGGAACACGGCGCCGCGCTGCGCGTACTCGCCACGATGCTCGCGCAGGTAGTCGTCCTGCTCGATGTAGGCGTTCCAGGCCGCCGCCTGGTCGGCCGCCGTGTAGGTGCGTCCGCTCGCCGTGAAGGTCTGGAAGTTCATCTCGGAGGCGTCCCGAGGGATGTAGATGAGGTCGTTCAGCGTGCCGCCGTCGCCGTTGAGATCGCCTGAGAACACGTAGCTGGCATTCCCGATCGTGCGCGCCTCGTAGAAGAACGACACGGTCGTCGCGCCGAAGCCGAAGTACTCCTTGCCGTAGGAGCCCGACAGGAAGAACCGGTGGCCTGGCGAGCCGGCCGCGTATCCGAGGCCCGGGTTGTTCGGGTCGCCCGGGTGCTGGTTGTTGTTCCACGATCCGAAGGCGATCGAGCCCGGATCCACGGTGTTCTTGGCCTCGCCGTAGCTGTAGGCGGCCTTCATGAACCCGCCCGTGAAGTTCTTGGCCGCCGAGAACGCCAGGTTCCACGACCGGCCCACGTTCTGGTTCTTCAGGACAATCGCGTTGTCTACCTGCGAGTTGATCCGCGTGCTCGTGAAGCGCGCCCGCGGGTCGGCGCCGGCAAAGGCCGACTGTGCCTGCGGCAGGTTGGCATTGATGTAGTAGACCCCGTTGACGTCGCGGTTGTACAGGAACTCGGCCGTGCCCGTCACGCCCCACGGCATGCGCCGGTCAACCGCGATGTTCGTCCGCCACAACTGGGGAAACTTGAAGTCCGGATCCGTCAAGGCCAGCTCGAAGGTCGAGGCAGGAGCCCCCGTCACGTTGGTCGGCTTGTAGCGGTTCGGGTCCGGGTTGAACGGCCGGGCCGTCGTGTTGTCGAGCCGTTCAAAGCCGGTGAGAACGCCGGTGTTGCCGACCTGGTTCGAGATCCACACGTAGGCGGGCCGGCCGGTGAAGATGCCCGTGCCGCCGCGCACCTGCGTCCGGCGCTCCGGGTCCACGTTCCAGTTGAACCCGAGACGCGGTGACCAGAGGATGTTCGCGTCCGGCAGCTTGGCCGTCGAGTACTGGACGGGCTGGCCGGCCTCGTCGCGAAACGTCAGCGCGTCGGCCACCGGGTTCTCGTAACCCGTTTCGCCGAAGAAGGGGACATCGAAGCGAACACCCGCCGTGACCTTGAGGTTGTCCGACACGCTCCACTCATCCTGCGCGTAGGCGCCGGTGTAAGTCACCTCCAGCGGCTGCAACGGCTTCTCCTGGCCCGGGATGTTGTTCCACCGCACCTGGAACCGCCGCAGCGTCACCGGGGAGGTCGTGCGGTTCGGGTTCGCGATGTAGCCGTTGAGGTCCGCGTAGAAGTCGTCCAGCGAGTTGTAGACGTAGGCGCTCTGCGAGCCGGGGAAGAACACGTTCTCGGACGTGTACCGCTCGAACGTGCCACCGAAGGTCAGCGTGTGCTTGTTGCTGAACTTCGTGAAGTTGTTCTGGAGCTGGAACGTCTTGTAGCGCAGCTCGTTGTTCGGCGTAAAGGGCTCGAAGCCGAGCGACATATAGGCGGTGTTGTCGCCGCCGAGGAGGTCGATCATCGGGAAGAAGCTCCCGACCGACTCGCGGCTCTCGTCCTGGTAGGTGTAGCCGATGATGAGCGAGTTCGACATCGTGTTGCCGATGACCGAGTTCCACTCGCCGACGCCCGACTTGATCTCCTCGAGCTGCTTGTAGTTCGAGTTCGCGAAGTTCATCGAGAACTGACTCGTCCGACGGTTGCCGAAGCCGAGCGAGCTCGAGTTGGACATCAGGATGTCCGAGCTCGAGTCGAGTTGCAGGTAGCGGAACGTGATCTTGTTCGACGAGTTCACGTTGTAGTCGCCCTTCACCAGGTAGCGGCGGGCCGGCACCTCGAAGTCGTATCCCTCGTAACCACCGGTGTCGTAGCTGAAATTCGACTGCATGAACTGGCTCACCGCGTTCAGGTCCGAGGCCAGCACGCGGGTCGTGCCGCCGACGACGGGCTCGCCACCGGCGTTGGCCCGAAAGGTCGTGCCCGGCTGCGTCAGGGCCTCGTCCTCGATGTTGCCGAAGAAGAACGCCTTGTTCCGCACGATCGGGCCTCCGATCCAGCCGCCCGTGTTGGCGAACTCGAACGTGCCCGGGTTGACCGTGAGGTTCTTTGCCTTCGTGCCCACCTGGTCCTCGTTACGGAACTGCCGGTACGCCGAGCCGGTGAACTGGTTGGTCCCGCTACGCGTCACCGTGTTGATGCCGGCGCCCACGAAGTTGCCCTGCCGCACGTCGTAGGGGGCGACGTTCACCTGGATCTGCTCGATTGCCTGCGGCGAGATGGGCGCGACTCCCGTGCGATCGCCCGGCGAGTTGTTGAGTCCGAACGAGTTGTTGAAGTACGAGCCGTCCACCGTGATGTTGTTCAGGCGGCTGTCCTGTCCCGCCACCGACAGGCCGCTGGCCTGCGGGGTCAGGCGCGTGTAGTTCTCGAGGCGGTTGCTCAGGTTCGGCAGCGTGGCGATCTGCTCGCGTGCCACCGCGGTCGCGGCACCCGTGCGGTTCGAGCTGAACACGGCGTCCGACTGTCCGACGACCGTGACCGTCTCCTGGACCGCGATGGCCTTCACCGTGATGTCGACATCGGTGGCCACGCCGAGGTTGACCATCACGTCCTCCACCGTCTGCGGCTCGAACGCCGTCCCGGTGCCGACGTAGGCCACGGTGACGACATAGGGGCCACCGACGCGGACGCCGAGAATCGTGAAACGGCCGTCGGCGCGGGTGGTCGCTTCGTAATTGGTCCCCGATGGCGTGTGAATGGCAATCACGCTGGCGCCCGCGACCGGCGACAACTGGGAATCGGTGACCACGCCGGTCAGCGATCCGGTGGTCACGCCCTGCGCGCCGGCGCGAGAGGCAGGCCAGGCGAGCAGGCACAACAGGAGCAGCAGGTACCGGTATCGTCGAAGAGAAAAAGACATAGTCGTCCTCATTCACCCTTCCTCAACCACCCAAACTACCACCCATCTGTGACGGCAGGGTAAATGAAAACGGCCGCGCTTCGCGCCGGGTTGCGCAAAAAAAATCAGGCTGCCCCGCGATGTGCGGAGCAGCCTGTTTGGTCGATTGCCAGAACCTTAGAGGTTGGCCGGGGGCGCAGTTGAACTACTCGGTGCCCGTGGCCTTCTGCTTGCGAAGTTCCGTGGCCTTGTCGCGGAGCGAGTCGGCCTCCTTGAGGAGGGCCTGCTGCTTCTTCGGGTCCTTCTCGAGGTTGGCCTGGAGGCGGAGCAGGAGGTTCTTATAGGCAATGGCCTCCATGTAGTCGCTCTTGATGGAGATGGCCTTGTCTACCGAGCCCAGCCCGTCCATCACGTACTGGATCTTCTCCTTGTCCGTCAGACGGAAGTCGCGATTGGCCTTGTCCCAGTAGTAGGTGGCCACCGTGTAGTGGGCCTCCGGGTTGTTCGGCTCGATCTTGATGCGCTCGTTGAGGTACTGGATGGTCTTCTCGAAGTCGCCCTGCGTGTTGTAGAAGTTAGCGAGCTGCAGGTAGACGGCCGGGTCGTTCGGGCGGGCATCCCGCGCCTTCAGGAAGGTCTGCTCGGCAAGCTCGTACTCACCCGAGTCCTGGTAGAGGCGGGCCAGCGCGAAGTAGTTGGTCGGCTCGTCCGGCGTGAGGCGGATCATCTCCTGGATGATCGGCTCGGCCATCGTCGGGTCGTTCAGCTTGTCGGGCCCGTAGGCGGCGACCAGGAACTCGAACGAGCGCCGCTTCCAGAGCGGATCCTGGATGTTCTGGGCCGCCAGGTTGTAGTTC
>CAZLBU010000102.1:0-9383 GCA_964557815.1 uncultured Bifidobacteriaceae bacterium
CAGCCCCAGCCCCAAGCCCCCGAGAACCCGAGAACCCCAGAACCCCAGAACCCCAGAACCCCCCTGTGCTAGTGTGGCCCGCATGATGCGCGCACCCTCCTGCCCAAGCCCCCGCCGTCGCGTGGTCATCGGCCTTTCCGCCGCGTGCGTGGCCCTGGCCGCCGCGTGTGCCACCGAGCCCGCCGTGCCGGCGACCGGCGCTGCGTCCGCGCCAGCCGCCGACGCCGCGGCGCGCTGGTTCGCGCACGTGGAGACGCTGGCCCACGACGGCATGCGTGGCCGTGAGACCGGCAGCCCCGAGCACCGCAAGGCCGCCGACTACGTGGCCGACCAGTTCCAGAAGGCCGGCCTCGAGCCGGCCGGCACCGCCGGCTATCTCCAGCCCATCTCCTTCCACTCGCGCCGCATCGTCGAGGAGAAGTCCAGCCTGGCGCTGGTGCGTCGCGGGAAGGCCGAGCCGGTCACGCTCGGCGACGAAGCCACCTTCGGCATGCGCATCGACCCCGCCCCGCACGTGGAGGCGCCACTCGTCTTCGCGGGACACGGACTGCAGATTCCGGAAGTGGAGCACGACGACTTCGCCGGCCTCGACGTGAAGGGCAAGGTCGTCGTCTACCTCACGGGCAGCCCGTCGAACGTGCCGGGGCCCCTCAGCGCGCACTACCAGTCCGCCGCGGAGCGCTGGAACACGCTCGAGCGTCTCGGCGCGATCGGCACCATCGGCATCCCGAACCCGAAGAGCATGGATGTGCCGTGGGAGCGATCCTCGCCCAATCGCCTGAACCCTGCGATGGCGCTGGGTGATACATCGCTGGATGACACCGCGGGCCAGCAGGTCTCCATCACGTTCAACCCCGCGAAGGCCGAGCGCCTGTTCCAGGGCTCGGGCCGCACGTTCGCCCAGATCCTGACGATCGCGGGCGAGGGGAAGGCCCTGCCGCACTTCGCGCTGCCGTCTTCCGTGCGCGCGACGGTGACCGTCGAGAACCTGGGCGTGGAGTCGCACAACGTCGCGGGCATCGTGCGCGGGAGCGATCCGAAGCTCGCGAGCGAATTCGTCGTCCTCACCGCGCACCTGGATCACGTCGGTGTGGGCGCGCCGATCAACGGCGACGACATCTACAACGGCGCGATGGACAACGCCTCCGGCATTGCCACGCTCATCGAGGCGGCGTCCGCGGTGGCCGCCGCGAAGCCGAAGCGCTCCGTGGTGTTCGTGGCCGTCACGGCGGAAGAGAAGGGCCTCCTCGGGTCGCGCTACTTTGCGCTCAATCCCACCGTGGATCGCGACGCCATCGTCGCCAACATCAACATGGACATGTTCCTGCCCCTCTACCCGCTGAGGAGCCTCATGGTTCTCGGCTTGGACGAGTCGGACCTTGGAGACGATGTCCGGGCAGTGGCGCAGGAGATGGGCATCGGCGTGCGGCCGGATCCGCAGCCGCAGCGGAACCGGTTCATCCGCAGCGATCAGTACAGCTTCATCCGGGAAGGCGTGCCGGCCCTCGCGATGAAGGTGGGCTTCGAGCCGGGCTCGCCCGAGGAGAAGATCGACGCCGACTGGACGCGCGAGCGCTACCACGCGCCGTCGGACGACCTTGCGCAGCCCATCGATCGCGGCGCCGCCGCAGGCTTCACCGACATGATTGGCCGGCTCGCGGTGCGCGTGGCCAGCCGTGACACGCGCCCGTCGTGGAAGGCGGACAGCTTCTTCAGGCGCTTCGCGCGGCCGGCCGCCGCGGAGGCGACGGGCCGATAGCCGGGCCGTCGCCGGGCGGGCATGGGGCATCAGCGTTTCTTCCTGGAACTGGACGCCGATCACCCGGCACCCGCGGCCGAGCCGTGGCCGGACACCTGCTCGCTGCAGCGCGAGCCGGCGCCCGCGCCGGACCTGTGCCGGCTGCTCTATCGGGACGTGGGCGAAGCCTACGCGTGGGTCGATCGATCGGACTGGACCGACGAGCAGTGGGCCGAGTACGTCGCGCAACCGGGACTGAGCGTCTGGGTCCTCCGTGCACACGACGATCCGGCCGGCTACTTCGAGTTGAAGCGCGACCCCGACGGCCACGGTGTCGAGATTGCCTACTTCGGCCTGCGCCCGGGCTACGTGGGCCGCGGGCTCGGCTCGCGCCTGCTCACTGCTGCCGTGCGCGAGGCGCGCGCGCTCGGCGCCGTGCGCGTGTGGCTGCACACCTGCACGAAGGACCATCCGCACGCGCTGCCGAACTACCAGGCGCGTGGCTTCCGCGTGTTCAGGGTCGAGGACATTTGAAGGGTCTTGGGGCTTGGGTCTTGGGGGTGGGCCTTGGGGCGTGGGTCCTGGGCCGCAGGCCCGGCTCACGAGCGATTCCTTCACGGGATAATCTATCGGCGTGATGGACTGCCCGCGCTGCTCGGCTCCGATGGAGGAGCACACCTTTGCCGGCCACAATGGCCGCTCGGTGGTGCTCGACCTCTGCTTTCCCTGCCAATCGTTCTGGTTCGATGCGCGTGAGAGCCTTGCGCTCGCGCCCGCGTCCACGCTGGGACTGTTCCGCCTGATTGGCGAGCACACGGGGAAGCCGAACCCCACCGACGCCGAGCTGGCGAAGTGCCCCCGCTGCAAGGGACGCCTTCGCCTGACGAAGGACATGCAGCGCATGACGCGCTTCGAGTACCTGCGCTGCCCGAATGGCCACGGGCGCCTCACCACCTTCCTCGAGTTCCTCAAGGAGAAGGACTTCGTCCGGCCGCTCACCCCGCAGCAGCGGGCGGAGCTCAGCCAGAGCATGGAGTTCGTGAACTGCGCCAACTGCGGAGCGCCGGTGGACGTGGGGAAGGCCGGCGCCTGCGGGCACTGCGGCTCACCGCTCTCGATGCTGGACATGAAGCAGGCGGGCGCGCTGATCGATCAGCTGAAGCGCGCCGACAGGACCGGCCAGCCCGTCGATCCCGCGCTGCCGCTCAACCTCGAGCGCGCGCGCCGCGAGACCGAGGCCACCTTCGGAGGCATGGTGCGCGACAGCGCGTTCCTGCGCGACCTCTCGACGACCGACCTCATCGCCGCTGGCCTGCAGGCCGTCTCCCGCTGGCTGACGCCGTGACCCCAAGACCTGTGATCTACAATCGACAGGTCTTTTTCGAAGGAGCGCCGACACATGGGCCTGATGGACTTCATCAAGGGTGAGCTGCTCGAGGTCATCGAGTGGACCGAGGACTCGCGCGACACGCTGTCGTACCGCTTCCCGGACGAGGAAAAGGCCATCAAGAACGGCGCCCAGCTCATCGTCCGCGAGTCGCAGGTGGCGCAGTTTGTCTACCTCGGCGAGTTCGGCGACACTTTCGGTCCCGGCAAGCACACGCTCACCACCGACAACATCCCCGTCCTGACGAAGATCAAGTCGTGGCCCTACGGCTTCAACTCGCCGTTCAAGGCCGACGTCTACTACGTCGTCACGCGGCTGTTCACGGGAAACAAGTGGGGCACCTCGAATCCCGTGATGCTGCGCGACAACGACTTCGGCGTCGTCCGCGTCCGCGCGTTCGGCACCTACGACTTCAAGGTCGTGGACGTGAAGACGTTCCTTCGCGAGGTGGCGGGGTCGGATCACAACTTCCGCCTGGACGAGTTCGCGGACACGATGCGCTCGCGTATCGTCAGCATCTTCACGGACGCCATTGCCACCGCGAAGATCCCGGTACTGGACGTCGCGGCCCGCTACTCCGAGCTGGGCGAGGCGCTGCTGCCGCTCATCAATCCGGCGGTCAGCTCGAAGTACGGCCTCGAGATCGCCAGCTTCATCGTCGAGAACGTGTCGGTGCCGCCCGAGGTGGAGCAGGCCATCGACAAGCGCTCGAGCATGGCCGCCATCGGCAACCTGAACGACTTCGTGAAGTACCAGATGGGGAAGGGCTTCGAGGCTGGCGGCGGCAGCGCCGGCGCGGCCGGCACGGCCGCGGAGCTGGCCGTGGGCTTCGGTATCGCGCAGCAGATGGTGCAGCAGGGCTTTGCCGGCGGCCAGGCCACGCCCACCGTCGCGCCCGCGGGCGCCGGCGCGCTGCCGGAGCTGATGAGCCCCGCCGACGCCGCCAAGGCGCTCGGCGTCTCCGAGGCGGACGTGATGGCCGTGCTCGAGTCGGGCGAGCTGAAGGGCAAGAAGATCGGTTCCGCCTGGCGCATCTCGAAGTCCGCGCTTTCGTCCTACATGGCGGAGTAACGGTTCTGGGGTTCTGAGGTTCTGAAGGTTCTGGGGTTCGCAGAACCTCTGAACCCCTGGACCGAGCCTCGGAACCGAACCTCAGAACCTCAGAACCCCAGAACCCAGAACCCCAAGATGGTTCAGGAGATTTCCGCCCTCGAAAAGCACGCGTGTCCGGCATGCGGCGCGCAGGCCGAGTGGCACCCAGGCACGCAGAAGCTCGTGTGCCCGTTCTGCGGCACCGAGTCGCCCTACGTCTTCGATCGCGAAACCGGGAAAGTCGCGGAGATTGACCTGGTCAAGGCGCTCCGCGAGCTGCCCGAGGAGGAGCGCGGCTGGCAGACCGCGACGCGCAGCGTACAGTGCCAGAGCTGCCGCGCGGTCATGGTCTTCGATCCCACCCGCGTGGGCCAGAACTGCGAGTTCTGCGGCTCGCCCGCGCTGGTGGACTACCAGGAGATCAAGTCGCCCATCCGCCCGCAAGGCGTCCTGCCGTTCAAGGTCGACCGCAACAAGGTACGCGACGACATCCGCCACTGGTGGCGCAGCAAGTGGTTCGCGCCCGGCCGCCTCGCCCGCGCCGCGCTCGTGGACACGGTGCACAGCCTCTACATCCCCTACTGGACCTTCGACGCGACGGCGCACTGCCCATGGGAAGCGGAGGCCGGCTACTACTATTACGTGGACGTCGAGGGCCGCGACAGCCAGGGCAAGCGGGTGGTCCGCAAGGAGCGGCGCACGCGGTGGGAGCCGGCGTCTGGCACCGTGAATCACGCCTTCGACGATGAGCCGGTGCCGGGGACGCAGGGGCTGCCGCTGGACCTGCTGCGGCAGGTGGAGCCGTTCCCGACGCAGGAGGTCGTGCCCTACGACACGGCGTTCCTCTCCGGGCACGTCGTGGAGCACTACAAGGTCGTGCTCCTGGAAGCCGCCGAGCGATCGCAGCAGCAGATGCACCAGGCGCTGGAGCGGCTGTGCGCCCAGCAGGTGCCGGGCGACACGCACCGCAACCTCCGGATCTTCCCGACCTTCTCCGGCCGCACGTTCAAGCACGTGCTGGTGCCGATCTGGCTGCTCACCTACAACTACGGGGCCAAGGCGTTCCAGGTGATCGTGAACGGCTACACCGGCAAGATTGCGGGCAAGTACCCGATCAGCTGGTGGAAGGTCCTGCTCGTGATCCTGCTCGCGCTCATCGTCGTGGCCATCGTGATCGCCGTTAGCAACTAGGTTCTGGGGTTCTGGGGTTCTGAGGTTCTGGGGTTCTGGGTGCTATCCTCCGAGTCGCAGATGTGACTGACGCACGCGAGCTGGATCCCCGCTTCATCCCTCAGCAGCGACTGGTGGGCCGGCTCACCGCGCTGGCCTTCACCGGCCCGTCGCTCATCGTGCTGCTCATCGTCCTGGCCGCCGCAGACGATGTGCCCGGATGGGGCCGCGTGGCCCTTGGCGTGCTGTGGCTGGCCCTGATCGCCGGACTCGTCTGGCATGCGGAGCGGTGGCCCGCGAGGGCCTACGCGCACACGCGATATGCGCTGGACGCCGACGGGCTCGTCATCCAGCGTGGCGTCTACTGGCGGTCGGTCACCTACGTGCCCCGCTCGCGCGTGCAGCACACCGACGTGTCGCAGGGGCCGCTCGAGCGGCACTACGGCCTGGGGACGCTGGTCGTCTACACGGCCGGCACCAACCATGCGCGGGTCAGCCTGCCGGGGCTGGCGCACGAGGTCGCGATGGCGCTGCGGGACGACCTCCGCCTGGGTGGGCACGATGACGTCGTCTGAGCAGCGGCTGCACCCGGCGTCCATCCTCTTCGACTCGGCCCGCTACGCGCGCCTCTTCCTGTGGCCTGCACTGCTGGCGTACTTCGGCGGCGGCCGCCGCCGCGACCCGGACTTCGGCCCGTTCGATCCCGGCGACTTCGATGTGTGGCTCTGGATCCTGGTGCTGCCGAGCGTCGCGCTCTCCGTCGCGCGCTACTTGTCGTTCCGCCTGCGCTACGAGCCGAACGAGCTCATCATCCGGTCCGGCATCCTCTTCAGGAACGAGCGGCACCTGCCGTACGCGCGCATCCAGAACCTGGACGCGGTGCAGAACGTGTTCCATCGCGCGCTGGGCGTCGTGGACGTGCGCGTGGAGACGGGCGGAGGCACCGAGCCCGAAGCGCGGATGAGCGTCCTGCCCGTCGCCGCGCTCGGCGAGATGCGCGCACGTGTGTTCGCCGGCCGTGCCGTCCCGCCGGAGCGTCGCGACTCCGAGACGGCGGCGATGGAGCGCCGGGACTTCGGTCCCGGCGACTCCCCTGAGGCGGATCGCCCCACGCGGCCAGAGGCCGCGCCCACGCCCCTCCTCCACCTCCCAGTTCGCGAGCTGCTCCTGTGCGGCTTCCTCGAGAACAAGGGCGTTGTGCTCGTCGGCGCGGCCTACGGCGCCTTATGGGAGTCCGGCGCGATGAACCGCGTCTTCGGCTGGCTCTTCGCCGGCAGCATCGACGCGCGTGGCCTGATTCGGGAGGTGCTGGCGTTCGTGGTCGGGAGCGGGCCCCTGCCCACCGGGCGGCTGGTGCTCCTGCTCGGCGGGATCGCCGGATTCCTGGTGCTCGTCCGCCTCATCTCCATGGTGTGGGCATTCGTGAGACTCTACGACTTCCGCCTCACGCGGCGGGGCCAGGACCTGCGCATCACGTATGGGCTCTTCACCAGGGTCACCGCCACCATTCCGATCGGCCGCATCCAGACGCTCACCGTGCACCAGGGCTGGCTGCACCGCACGTTCCGCCGCGCGTCCATCCGCGTGGAGACGGCGGGAGGGAAGGCAGGCGAGGCCGTGCGCGACCGCGAGTGGGTCGCGCCGCTCATCCGCGAGGACCAGGTGCCGGCGCTCGTGTCGGCCATCGTGCCGGGCGTGACGATGGAAGCGGTGCCATGGCAGCCGGTTCATCCGCGGGCGTTTCGTCGCGCCGTGAAACGGTCGCTCGCCGGGGCGGCGCTCGTGTCCGTCGCCATCCTGCTCGCCCTGGGGTTGCGCGCGCTCGTCATCGTGCTGCCGCTCGTGGCCTGGACTATCGTGAGTACACACCAGCAGGTGAAGCGTCTCCGCTGGTCCGCCACCGACGACGTGGTGGCTTTCCGCAGCGGCTGGCTGCGGCGGAGCGAGACCCTCGTCAAGGTGAATCGCATCCAGGCGGTCAGCGTGCACGCCACGCCGCTGGATCGCCGCGCGCGCATGGCGCGCGTCCGCGTGGACACCGCCGGCGCCGGCGAGCGGTCGCACCGCGTAGACATCCCCTACCTCGCAGCCGATCTGGCGCGTGACGTGGCCGATCGCCTGGCCGGACTCGCCGCACGCACGGCCTTTCGCTGGTAACGGGGCCTGGGGGCCTCGGGTTCTGAGCCGTCGCGGGACGGTTTGGATGGCTGGCGACAAGCCCTGCGGAAGGCCCGAGCGCGTGTGCCGAAAATTACGCGGAGGGGCTCGCGCGTGGGGTTGGGGGTCCCCACGCCTTGCAGAGTCAACGCGCCGGAGCGCGATCCTACCGGGCCTGGAGCCGGGCTTGCGCCAGCCATTCGGCCCACGACAGACCTGAGAACCAGCGAACCATCGAACCAGCGAACCCCAGAACCCCAGAACCCCAGAACCCCAGAACCGAGGTATCGTCCCCCCATGCCTCCCGATCGTTACCAGACGTTCAAGAAGCTCCACGAATCCGGCTGCTTCGTCATCCCCAACCCGTGGGACGCGGGCAGCGCCCGCGTGCTCGAGCAGCTCGGGTTTCCCGCCCTTGCGACGACCAGCTCCGGGTTTGCGTGGACGCAGGGCCGGCAGGACAACCACATCTCGATCGACGATGCGCTGGCGCACTTCAAGGCGATCGCCTCGGCGGTGAGCGTGCCGGTGAACGGCGATTTCGAGGGCGCGTTCGCCATCGAGCCCGCGGACGTGGCCGTGAACATGGCGCGCGCGGCCGCGACCGGCGTGGCGGGCCTCTCCATCGAGGATGCCACCGGCGACGCGGACGATCCGCTCTTCGAGTTCGGCCTTTCCGTGGAGCGCGTGCGGGCGGCGCGGCGGGGCATCGAGCGGAGCGGCGTGCCCGTGCTCCTCACCGCGCGCTCGGAAGGCTTCATCGTCGGGCGCCCGGATCTGGCCGAGACCATCAGGCGCCTCGCGGCGTATGCAGAGGCCGGGGCGGACTGCCTGTACGCGCCGGGCCTCCGTGCCCACGAGGACATTGCCGCGGTGGTGCAGGCGGTGGCACCGAAACCGGTGAACGTGCTGGTGGGAGGGGCATTCACCAGCGTGCCGCAACTCGCCGCGCTCGGCGTGCGGCGCATCAGCGTCGGTGGCGCGCTGGCGCGCGCGGCGTGGACCGGCTTCGTCGAGGCTGCGCGGGAGATCGCGGAGCAGGGGACCTTCACGCGCGTGGGGGAGGCCATCCCGTTCGCGGAGGTGAACGGCTGGTTCCTTGCGGATTGACGCGGCGTGTACGATGGCCGCATGACCTCCTCACACACGTTCGCCCGTCGCGCCTTCCGGTGGGCCGGCATCTACGGCCTCATCGTGCTCGTCCCGCAGTACTTCATGGAGGGGCAGATCGGCCGGGACTTCCCTCCGGCGATCACGCACCCCGAGCATTTCTACGGCTTCATCGGCGTCGCTCTCGCGTGGCAGTTCGCGTTCCTGACGATTGCGCGGGACCCGGTCCGGTTCCGCCCCCTGATGCTGCCGGCCATCCTCGAGAAACTGAGCTTCGGCATCGCCGCCCTTGTGCTGTTCGCGATGGGTCGAATCCCGCTGCTCGTGCTCGCCCCCGCGCTCGTCGACCTGGGGCTGGCCACGGCATTCGCCGTCGCCTATCGATCCACGCGCACGTGAGGCTGAAGGGGAGAGCAGGTGTCGCCTGCCGGTCATGGCGAGACGAGCCGCCCGGAGATGGTCCCAGCGGGTCACCGAGACCAGCAACGCGCTGGACCTCGAGCCGGGCGTGTTCACGCTGGACGACCCGCGGGAGATTGCCCGGTCGCTGAAGCGCTCCGCCGACGCGAGCCTGCGCCGCAAGACCGAGCCGTTCCGCTCTGCGATGTCGATGCTCGTCTTCTACATCAACCGCGCCGGGCGGAACCTTCCCGCGGCCCGGCTGAAGGTGCTGGAGGATGCCAAGGATGAACTGCGGGAGATCTACGGCCGACGTCGCCTCCGCCCGCG
>CAZLBU010000103.1:0-4396 GCA_964557815.1 uncultured Bifidobacteriaceae bacterium
ATGAACATCATGCTGGTGTCGGTCACCGAGCGCACGCGCGAGATCGGCATCCGCAAGGCGCTCGGCGCGCGTCGGCAGGCCATCCTGCTGCAGTTCCTCCTCGAAGGGCTCGTCACGGCCTTCGCGGGCGGCGCCGCGGGCGTAGCACTGTCGTGGCTGCTCGTTCTTCTCTTCAGCCCGCAGCCGTTCCTCTCCGAACTGCTGGACGATGCCAGCCGCAGTGCGGACATCCACATGGCGCTCTCGCTGGAGCTGCTGGCAGTGTGCAGCGGCATCCTGATGGTCGTCGGCCTGGTGAGCGCGCTCGTTCCCGCGATGCGCGCGTCGCGGATGGATCCGATCGAAGCCCTCCGGTACGAGTAGCCGCGCGCGGCATCCGCGGCACGGGGCGCGAGCCTCCTGCGCGGATCAGCCTTTCGCCTGCGCGCAATGGGCCTTATGCAACGACCAGAATGAAGAAGCCCGAATCGGTTTCAACGCCGGAGCTGTTGTAACAGACGACCGTGGCATGCAGTGCCCCGTCGGTGGGCTCCGGGATGAAATTGACGACGCAACTCGCGGGCGACCCGCCATGGGCGCCCACGAGCAGTGTGTGATTGGCGACGGGCGGCGGCGCAAAGCCAGGAAACGTGACGAAGTAGATCCCTGCGGGGCCTTTGGTGACCGTCATGAGCTGTCCATTGGACAGGTACTGCGTCGCGACCGCCCCGGAGCTTGCGATCTTCGCCCTGCCGACGAGCCCGAGCACTCCCAGTTCGCCGCGAGTCAGATAACGGTCGTCGTGCAGATGGTCGCTGCGGGCAGCCGTGGATGCCCCGCCGGTGCCGGCGAAGACGTTGGGAGCGAGCGTCTCCTGCGTCACGGCCCCGGGTGTGAGTTGTCCCGCGATCACAAGCCCGCGCGCCGCGGGCCTGGGCAGACCGCTGGCCGCGCCCGGGTTGAAGGCAAACAATCCGCTATTGCCGTCGCCGTCGCGCCAGGGGCCAGAGACGTTCGCGAGGTTCAGGGTGGCGTCAATCTGGGCCACGCGGCCTCCCGGTTCCATGATCGTCAAGCCGATGCCGACGCTCCCGTCCGGCCTCAGCGCGGCGACGCCCATGGCCGGCGCGGTGCCGGCGCCGCACTGATTGTCCGAACCCGTCACCAGGAACGCGTTGCCGCGCTGTTCGACCGTGGCCGTAACCACGTTGCAGTACGGCTGTAACTGCCATCGGAAACTGCCCAGGGATTGAGCCTCACTCGTGTAGGCCAGCCCGAGGCAGCCCGCCAGCAACACCCATATCCGCACGTGACTCATGGACATCCTCTCTTGGTGAATTGTGTTGGTCCGGGGAGGGGATCGGACCGACACGTTCGCAGGGAGACCGATTATACGGCGGCGGCTCCCGTCGGAGGAGCCGTGAGCTGGCGTCGTTCATGGCAACGCACCGAATCGATCGGCGACCGCGCTGGCGCGCATCAGGGCGACCCGTCGCATCGGCCGTCGACCATCGGTCTCCGCGGATGCCGATGACGATTGAACCGGTCACCCGCGTCCTCACGCCGCCGGGATCGCCTACGCCCTCATCGGCGCACACGCGATGGCGGCGCGCGAACGGGTCTGCTGCTCGAGAATCAGGCGCCCGAGACCAGTGGCGCGAGGCGTGCGAGGTCGCCGGCCGCCAGGTCGCTGCCGGGTGGCCGGGGAACGCCGACGTCCACGCCCTGCGCGCGAAGGCCGGCCTTGATGACGCCGGTGGGATTGCTGGTCTCGAACATCAGGTCGACGAGCGGGAGCACGCGCTCGTAGTAGATGGTCCGCGCCCGCGCGAGATCGCCGTCGCGCGTCACGGCGTGCAGCATCGCGCGGGCTTCCCTCGGCACGACGTTCAGGATGCCGGTGATCCACAGGCGGCAGCCGAGAGCCATCGACTCGAGCGCCGCGTTCGGGTTGCCGCAGATGACCTCCATGCGCCCCTCGCACCTCCGATGGATGGCGTGCACCCGCCGGCTGTCGCCGGTGCTCTCCTTGACGTAGGCGACCCGCGGGATGTCGGCCAGTTCCGCGAGGAAGTCCGGCGTCAGGTCGACGCCCGTAAGCGACGGGTAGTTGAAGAGGATCAGCGGGAGGGGCGTGGCGTCGGCCACGGCCTCGATGAAGCCGCGGACGTCCGACCGCGATCGACCCGCGTAGAGCTCGGGCACGATGGGAGCCGTCATGACGGCGGCGGCACCCATCGCGTGCGCCCGGCCGGCGAGCCGCACGGCCTCGCGCGTCGTGGTTGCGATGACGGCGGGCACGACGGGGACGCGTCCCGCGGCGGCGGTGAAGGTGGCCTCCCACATCGCCTCGGTCTCCGCGCCCGTCAGCAGCGGGCCCTCTCCGGTGAGCGCGGTCGGCATGAGCGCGTCGGCGCCTGCCTCGAGGATGTGAGCGACCAGCCGCCCGACCGCGGCGGAGTCGATGCGGTCCCTGGAGTCGAACGGCGTGACGAGCGGCACGATGGTGCCTTCGGCCGGAAGCATGGGCGGGACGTGCGATCGTAACAGACCGGGCGCGCCGAGAGGGGCAATCCGATATTCTTTCGCGGAGATGCTGCCAGGCGGGATCCCGGTGGCACGGGAGGGATGTCGATGGAGGTGTTCACCATCGCGCCGGCGGGCGCGCGGCCCATGTGGGTCCTGCTGCCCGTCGCGCTGCTGCTCGTCGTGATCTTCGGCGTGATCTTCGCGTCGATCTTCGGCGCGAGAAGCGCGCGATTCGAGGTCTCCCAGGCCGGCCTCCGCCTCAGCGGGGATTTCTACGGGAGGCTCATCCCCGCCGAGAGCCTCCGCCCCCGGGACGCGCGCCGCGTGGACCTGGGCCGGGAGTCCGGCCTGCGGCCGCGGTGGCGGACGATGGGCACGGGGCTGCCCGGCTACCAGGCGGGATGGTTCCGTCTCGCGAACGGCGAGAAGGCGCTGCTCTACCTCACGGACCGCTCGAAGGCCGTCCACGTTCCGACCACGCTCGGCTACAGCCTGCTGCTCAGCCCGGACAATCCCGAAGCCTTCCTGTCGGCGCTCAAAGCGTCGGCGGTCAGACCGGCATCGGCCACACCCTGAAAACACGAGTAGAATCTCCACTCGTCTCGACCGCGCTCCAGGAGGTTTCCATGATTCGCGCACGATTTGCCGCCACCGCCGCGCTGGCGCTGCTGCTTGCCGCGGGCCCCGCGTCCGCGCAGGCCCAGGAGAACGCCAGGCTCACCGCCCAGAAGGCCGACGCCGCGAGGGGCGTGGACGAGCTGGCGAAGATGGCCCAGGAGATGGTCGACTCGGTGTTCAGCTTCGGGGAGCTCGGCTTCCAGGAGTTCGAGACGTCGAAGTACCTCACCGGCATCCTCGAGCAGAACGGCTTCAAGATCGAGCGCGGCGTCTCGAAGATCCCCACGGCCTGGGTGGCCCGCTGGGGCTCGGGCAAGCCGGTCATCGCGCTCGGGTCCGACATCGACGGCATCCCGCAGGCGTCCCAGAAGCCTGGCGTCGCCTATCCGGATCCCATCATCGCCGGCGCGCCCGGCCACGGCGAGGGGCACAACACCGGCATGCCGCTCCAGGTTGTCGCGGCGCTGGCCGTGAAGCGCATCATGGAGCGCGACAAGCTGCCCGGCACCCTGATGCTCTGGCCGGGTGTGGCCGAAGAGCAGCTGGCGTCGAAGGCATGGTACGTCCGCGACGGCATGTTCAAGGACGTCGACGTCACCATCTTCGCGCACGTCGGCAACAACCTCGGCGTGTCGTGGGGCGACGGCGGCGGCAACGGCATGGTCTCCATTGAGTACACCTTCGAGGGCGAGACGGCGCACAGCGCGGGCGCGCCCTGGCGCGGCCGGTCGGCTCTCGACGCCGTCGAACTCATGAACGCCGGGTGGAACTACCGGCGCGAGCACCTGCGCCTCTCCCAGCGCTCGCACTACGTCATCACCAACGGCGGCGACCAGCCGAACGTCGTCCCGCGCAACGCGAGCGTCTGGTACTACTTCCGCGAGAACGATCAGCCGCACATCCAGGAACTGTGGGACATCGGCAACAAGATGGCCGAAGGCGCGGCCCTGATGACCAACACGAAATGGAGCTCGCGCATCCTCGGCGCCGCCTACCCGCAGCACATGAACAAGACGGTCGCGGAGGTCGTGTACGAGAACATCAAGAAGGTGGGCTTGCCCACGTGGAGCGCGGACGACCAGGCGCTGGCGCGCGGCCTCCAGAAGGAGCTGGGGAACCCGCGGCAGGAGGGACTGGCCACCGAACTGGAGCCGCTGCGCGGGCCCGTGCGGAACGAGGACAACTACGGCGGCGGTTCGGACGACATCGGCGACATCTCGTGGAATGTTCCGACGGTGACGCTGCGCTACCCTTCGAACATCCCGGGGCT
>CAZLBU010000103.1:4423-9031 GCA_964557815.1 uncultured Bifidobacteriaceae bacterium
GTCGAGCGCCATCGCCAGCGCGACGCCCATCGCGCACAAGGGCGTCGTCGCCGGCGCGAAGGTCATGGCCATGTCGGTGCTGGACCTGATGACGCGCCCGGAGCTGGTGCAGCAATCGTGGGACTACTTCAGGAACGTGCAGACGAAGGATCGGAAGTACATCCCGCTCATCAAGCCGGACACGCCGCCGGCCATCCACCTGAACGCCGACATCCTGGCGCGGTACCGCGAGGAGATGAAGAAGTACTACTATGACCCGACGAAGTTCGGGACGTACCTCGAGCAGCTGGGCATCAAGTACCCGACGCTGCGTCCGGGTACCCAGCAGGAGTAGGAGGGACGCCGGGGCTGAAGCCCCGGCGAACCGCCCAGGAGGCAGGCATGGATCGCAGAGAGATGTTGCAGGTCGGGCTGGCCGCACTGGCCGGTGCGGTGGCCGTGGGAGAGAGTGAGGTGGCCGCGGGGGACCACTCAGCCCCGGGCGATACCGGCGCGCAGGCGAAGCCGCCAGCCACGCAGTCGAAGCCGCTTGGCGCGCATCCGCTCGGGGCGCCCTTCGACGGATGGCAGGGCACCATCCTCGAAGTCACCTACCCGCCCGGCATGGTGGGCGCGTCGCACCAGCACCCCGGACCGACCTTCGGCTACGTGGTGCGTGGGCGCATCCGCTGGGCCATCAACGGCGAGCCCGAGAAGATCCTGGGCCCTGGGCAGTCGTTCTTCGAGCCCATGGGCTCGGTGCACAGCACGTCGGCCAACGCCAGCGACACCGAGCCGGCGACCATTGCCGTGGTGATCCTCGGCAAGGCCGGCGAGGCGCTGTCGAAGCCCGCGACGCCGCCAGCGAAGTGACGTGACGCCTACAGGTGCGCCGTCAGCGCCGGGTGCATCCGGCGCCCCTCGGTGATGGAGGTCAGCACGATGTCCGTCGTCACCGGCGTGCGCCGGAACGTGTCGTAGCCGATCGCATCGCCGATGGCGGCGAGCACTGCGCCGAACCCCGCGCCCACGGGCGGCTCACCGACGCCGCGCGCGCCGATGGGGCCATCAGGATCGCGGATGTCCAGCGCCTCGGTGCGAAGGCCATCGGGCGGGACGTCCAGGATCGTGAGCGGCCGCACGTGATGGAAGCGCCGCGTGACGGGGAGCCCGTAGTGCTGGTCGAAGGCCCACCGCTGGGTGAGCGCGTGGCCAATGCCCATGGCCGCACCTCCCAGCACCTGTCCTGACAGGCTGCGCGGGTTGATCACCGTCCCGACATCGGCGATGGCCGTGAACTCGATGAGGGTGACGGTCCCCGTCTCGATGTCGACCTCGACCTCCGCGAAGCCCACCACGTAGGAGTGCGTGCTCCCGTCGTGGGGGTAGGTGTCCTTCGCGACGCCCATCACGCCCAGCCCCGCCAGCGCCGACGCGGACGCCTTCGTCATCGGATGGATGTCCTCCGGCAGCTCGTGGCCGTCGAAGGCGCCCCCGAGCGCGACGGCGCGGGTGGCCGCCTGGCCGACTGCCATACCGCGGCCCGGCGCCCCGCGGCGGAACACGCGCCCGCCGCCCACGTCGTAGTCGTCCGGCGTCCCACCGAGGTCGCGGGCAGCGATGGCCTGCAGCTTCCGCCTCGCGTCCATGGCGGCCGCGTGATACGCCCGCGACATGGCCTGGGTCGTCTGGCTGCCGTCGGAGGTGCACGTCCACGGCACGTGGTTCCCGGTGTTGCCGAAGACGACGTCCACGCGGTCCCAGGGCATGCCGAGCACGTCTGCGGCCACCCGCGCCGTGTCCATCACCGAGTGCGTGCCGTGGTTGCCGATGCCCGACTGCACGTAGAGCCGGCCGTCGGGGCGAATGGTGAGCAGGCCGTCGTATCCAACGGAGTAGCCGCCGCTATAGGGACTGACCGCCACGCCGACGCCCCGCCGCTTCGGGCCGCGCCGTTGCCCACTTCTGGCCTTGCGCGTGGGCCAGTCGAAGGCCGCCGCACCGCGGTCCAGCGCCTCGCGCACGAAGGCGCTGGTCACGTAGCTGCGCTGCCCCTTGTCGTCCGCTGGTCCGAAGTGCGCACGGCCGGAGGGCGCGTTCACTCGATGGATGTCCACCTGGTCGATCTTCAGCTCGCGCGCCGCCTTCGCCAGGATGGGCTCCATGATCGCGTTCTGCTGCATGCCGCCGGGCGATCGCTGGTAGGTGCGCGGCGGCGTGTTGGTCAGCACCGAGATCCCGCGGAACCGCATCGCCTCGGGCTGGTACGCCAGCGAGCAGATACTGGCGGCCGAGTCGTGGTCCCACTGCTTCTCGTACGGCCCGTTGTCCTGGACGATGAAGAGATCAACGGCGGTGAGGCGGCCATCGGCCCTGAATCCGGCCTTGACGCGCGCCAGCAGGCCGGCGCGCGCGCGGCCAATGAAGAGCTCGTCCTCGCGGCTGATGCGCATCATCACGGGGGTGCCCGTCTTCTTCGAGAGCAGCGCCGGGATGGCCATGCTCTGCGCGCCGGGGATCTTGCTGCCGAACCCGCCCCCCGTGTACTCGCTGATGATCACCACGTCCGAGGGCGGGACGCCAATCCACTGCGCCGCCATCTCCACGGTCTGCGCGACGCTCTGCGTGGAACAGTGCAGGTACACCCTGCCGTTCTGCCAGTACGCCATCGCCGAGCGCGTCTCGAGCGGCATGTGCCCGGACGACTGCGTCATGAAGGTCTCGTCGAGGACGAGCGCGGCATCCTTGAACCCGGCGTCGAGGTCGCCGTACTCCCAGCTGTCGCCGGCCTCGCCCAGCGGCAACATCCCGTCCGGCGCCGCGGCGAAATCTTCCGCGGTCCACTTGATGGTCTTCACCTCCTGGCCGACGTAGACATTCCCTTCGAGGCGCGCGTTCGACCCTCCCGGCCGGAGGCTCTCCAGCGGATCCACCACGAAGGGCAACGGCTCGAGGTCCAGGCGGATGCGGTCGATGGCCTCGGCTGCGGTGAGCTCGTCCACGGCGGCCACCGCCAGGATCGGCTCGCCTTCGTAGACCGGCTCGTCGGTGAGCGCCACTTCGGGCCGCAGGATCACCGCGTCCTCGTGGCCTTTGAGCGATGGCGGCGGCGCGGCGGGCAGGTCGCTGGCGCGGAGGATGGCCTTCACGCCCGGCATGGCCAGCGCGGCGCTCGCGTCCACGGCGCGGACGCGGCAGTGCGGGCGCGGGCTGGGGAGCAGCTTGCAGAAGAGCATCCCCTCGGCGCGGAAGTCCTCCGCGTATTTCGCGCGGCCCGTCACCTTGGCGACCAGGTCCGCCGTGCTGTAGTTCCGTCCGAGCAGGCTCTCGTCAGCCATGGGCGTCCCCCTGGAAGTCCGGCGTCGGTGAATCTACCACGACGGCGAGACGGGCCGCACCGTCGTCCCGCGGTTCAGCGGCCCTGCTCGAACCCGGTCAGCACGTTGACCGTGTTGATGCCGAGCGCGGCGACGGCGTAGCCGCCTTCCATCACGAACAGCGTCGGCAGATCCAGGGCGGCGATGTGCGCGCCAATCCGTGGAAAGTCGTCCGCACGCAGGCGGAACTTCGATATCGGGTCGTGCTCGTAGGTGTCCACGCCGAGCGAGACCACGAGCGCGTCGGGCCGGAAGGCGCGCACCTGTTCGCACGCGTCGGTCAGGGCGGGCCCGTACTCATCCCATGTGGTCCCGTGACGCAGGGGGTAGTTGTGCGTGAATCCGAACCCGGGGCCGGCGCCCAGCTCGTCGGCATAGCCGAGGAAGTATGGGTACTCCACCCGCGGATCGGCATGGAGCGAGAGGAACAGCACGTCGCGGCGCTGGTAGAAGATCTCCTGCGTCCCGTTGCCGTGGTGGTAGTCCACGTCGAGGATGGCCACGCGATCGCACCCGTGATCGCGCAGGTACTGCGCGGCAATGGCCGCGTTGTTGAGGTAACAGTAGCCGCCCATGGCCGCCGAGGCCGCGTGATGGCCCGGGGGGCGGCACAGCGCGAAGGCGCTGGCGGCGCCGTCGGCGACGACGCGCGTACCGGTGAGCGCCACGTCGGCGCTGGCCGTGATCGCCTCCCAGGTGCCGGCGGTGATGGGCACGCCGGCGTCCAGCGAGTAGTAGCCGAGCTTGCCGTCGATGTACTCCGGCACGCGATCCCCACGGAGACTTCGGACGGGCCACACCAGCGGCAAGGCGTCGTGCGTGCGGCCCTCGGCGGTCCACTCGGCCCACGCCGTGGCCAGGAAGTCCACGAACCCATCGTCGTGCACGCGCCGGATGGGGTCCAGGCCGAACGCGTCGGGCGCGGCGACGTCGCCCAGGCCCACCTCGCGCACGCGCGCGAGCACCATCTCGGCGCGGCGGGGCATCTCGAAGCAGGGCAGGAGCTTGCCGTCGATGAGCTCGGCATGGCCGTGGTGCCTCTGGTGCCGGTCGGAGTAGATAGTGACCATTGTTGGCGCTCATTGAGCGATTGCTGATTGACGATTGACGATTCATCGAGCGATTGACGATTGGGTCAATGGCGCATTCGGATTGCGCGATTGCGTCAATCACCGATTGGCCAATGCCCCGATTGAATACCGCATTCACCCGATCGTCAATCACCCAATGAATCGCCAATCGTCAATCAGCA
>CAZLBU010000103.1:9041-9296 GCA_964557815.1 uncultured Bifidobacteriaceae bacterium
GCGGTCTCCGCCTGAAGCCGCGCGTGAGCCAGGCCAGGTAGACCGCGCCCGCGGCCAGCCAGCGCAGGCCAATCCCCAGGCTCTCGCCCGAGAGGCTGGTCCACAGCCACGCCGTGAGGACGCAGCCAATCGCGGGGAGCACGCCGTGGCGAAGGTAATCCGGCTCCCGGTTCGCGCCTCCCGGTTCCCGGCGCGCATCCAGCAGGTGGTGCTTGATCACCGCCAGGTTGACCACCGAGAACGCGACCAGCGCGC
>CAZLBU010000104.1:0-9286 GCA_964557815.1 uncultured Bifidobacteriaceae bacterium
CGGGCCGGCGCGAACAGGGCCGCGCCGTCGTAGCCCCAGTTGCGCGAGCCGGGGAAGTCGGCGACCGGCATCAGCTCGACGGTCGTCACGCCGAGGTCGCGCAGGTAGGGCAACCGATCGACGGACGCGCGGAACGTACCTTCGGGCGTGAAGGTCCCCACGTGGAGTTCGTAGATGACGAGGGCTTCCGTGGCTACGCCCGGCCACCCGTGGTCGGTCCACGCGAAGCGCGCGGCATCGACGACCTCCGATGGTCCGTGCACGCCTTCAGGCTGGAAGCGCGAGGCCGGATCGGGGAAGGGTCCCTCGTCGCCGAGGACATAGCGATAGCGCTCGCCTGCGCCCACGCCGGCGACGATGCCCCCGAAGTAGCCCTCGTCCTCGACATCGAGAGGCACCCGAAGGGCTGTGCCACCCGTGCGCTCGACGAGGAGCGTGACCGATCGGCGCTCCGGAGCCCAGACGCGGAATCGGGTCCCGCCCTCACCCGGGATGGCGCCCAGCGTCGGTTGCCACGTTGAATCAGGCATCGAGTATCCGAATGAGCCCGCGAGCGGGGATATGAGCCCAGTCCGGCCGGTTGTTCAGCTCGTAATCGAGCTCGTAGAGCGCCTTTTCGAGCTCGAAGAACCGAAGCCACTGTTCGCGCACGGACGGATCGGCGGGCAGAAAGACGGAACCCTCCATTCCCGCGGTGGAGAAATAGCCCTCGAGGAACACGGCTGCCATCGAGAGCCGGTCGCGCAGCGTGTCCACCCGGTCGGGGGCGTCCGCGCAGGCTGCTGCAAGCGCGTACTCGAAGGATCGCACCATGCCTGCCACGTCCTTCAGGGCGCAGTGCTTGCGGCGCCGCTCCTCGATCGGGCGCGCGGGCTCGCCCTCGAAGTCGATCAGAATGAAGCCGGAGGGCGTCTTGAGCGTCTGCCCGAGGTGGTAGTCGCCGTGGATGCGGATGGCCTGGAGCGACGCGCCCGGGCCCGTGGCGGCCGGAAGCAGCGCCGCGTCCGTCGTGGCGACGCGCGTCAGCGCCCGTGCGAGCCGCGCCGCCTCATCGTCGGCCAGCCGGGCGTCCCGGACGTGCCCGACCGCCCTCGCCGCGTGATCCCTGGCGGCAGCCACCCAGCCAATGATGTCCAGGGCGGCAATGGGGGCCGGCGCAAACGACGGCACTGTCGAATCGGACGCCGATGCCTGGTGGAAGCCGGCCGTGACGGCGCCCAGCGCGAGCAGGTCGTCGCGCCTGGTATCCCAGGAGCCCGGCTGATCGAGCTCGCCCTGGATACGGCCGCACGCGTACTGCCATCCATCGCCGGAGTTCTGCACGAAGGCCTGCAGCACGCCGACCGCGCAGGTCGTGCCGTCCGGCCGTGTGTACGTGACCGAACCATGAAGGGTCGGGAACCCGCGGAAGCTGGTCCAGTTCGTCAGGAAGCGGCCAACCTCGATCTCGGGATTCTCGCCGGGCTGGGTCCGCCGGAACAGCTTGAACACCAGCACGTCGCCGATCGCGAGCGACGTGTTGCTTTGATCCGCGCCAATCGCACGCGCCTTCGGGGCCTCGTGGAGGATCTCCACCGCGTGTGCCGTCACGTCGCCAAAGGACAGTGCGCCGCCGTTCGCGGTTGGCACGTTCGCGCGGGCCGCCAGCCGCTGCAGCAACGCGCTTGCGCTGACGGGATTCGACGAGACGTCCACGACGAACGCTCCCGTGGCCGTGCGGCCGGCGACCGGTGTGCCGTCGGCCACGTCGCGGATGCCGAGCCAGAGGCAGTACTGCTCGGTGGGCCCTTCGGCATATGCGACCTCGATGAACGCCAGGAAGTCCGGCGTCGTGCCCTCACTCAGCCAGACATGGTCCAGCAGGGTCACGCCGGCCATGGCGCGGCTCTTCCCGCCGAACCAGCGCTGCGCCTGGAGGAAGGCAGGCAGCGACGCCGTCACGTCAGAGATGCGAGACATCCTCGCCCTTCGGTTCCGGGCGGTCCCCGGGAAACTGCCGCTCGAGGAAGCGGCGCGCCACGTTGCCGCCGCCGATGCCGAAAGCGATGGCCAGGCCGAGCATGACGGCGCCGAACGCGATCGCGAACGCCGTGAGCACGATCGTGCGTGCCACGGCGATGTGATCGAGCGCCATGGCGCCGGCCAGGATCAGGATGAGCCATCGCACCCCGCCGGCCAGCAGACGCGGGGACGGGGCATGGGCGTTGACCGCCGTGAGCAGGGTGGCTCGCCAGAGGAAGTTCGCGGCCAGCAGGCCCACCACGAAGATCCCCAGCGCCACCACGAGGCGCGGGATGAACAGGACGAAAGACGCCACCAGGCCCTGGAGCACCGTGAAGCCGAGGACGTCCACCCCCGACAGCAGGAACCCGATCCACACCAGCCAGAACACCACCTTGCTGACGAGGACGTCGGCCTGGGGCAGGTCCGCCGCCTTGAGCAGCGGGGCGAGGCCGGCCCGCTCGCAGGCCGCGTTGAAGCGCAGCCACCCGAGGCCCCAGCGCACCACGAGCCTGAGCACCGCGGCAATCACCCACCCCGCCAGGACGATGCTGATGGTGGTGGCGATGCGCGGCAGGAAGAGCCTGATGGACTCGACGAAGTTCGCCCCCGCCTGGCTGACCGCGTTCGCAATCATCTGAGCCATGAATCACCTCAAAGTGGTGCGGGTCCAGCGCTGGACCAGGTACGGTTTGGCGCGCTCGAACTGCTGGGCCAGCGCCTCGAGGTCTGCCTCGATCGAGGCCGCGTCGGCCCCGGCGTGCTGCAGGACGAAGGAGCCCGTGCGCGCCAGGTAGAGCGGCAGCAGCGCCTGGGTGATGTGCTCGCGCCGCATCACGCCCTCGTGGTGCGCCGCGAGGAACTGGTACACGGTGGCCACCCACAGATCGTCCGGGAACCGCAGGCGATCGGGCCGCGCCTGCGAGGCCTCCTCGAGTGCGGTCTCGGTGGCCGGCACGAGGATGGCGTCGAGCACGCTCCGGAGGTCTCGCAGGTCCGCACCGAACGACTGGAGGAGGCGCTCGCCGTCGATGGGCGGGGACTCGACCGGGGGAGGGGGCAGGGGACCGAGCGCTGGCAGCGGCTCGGACCCCGTCCGCGAGAGCCACGAGGTCTGTTGCGCTTCGAGCAGCGTGAAGAGCGAGCCGATCACCTGACCGAAAGTGTCGGCCAGGCCGGGCCGATTCGCGCCAGGCGCAACCACGCGCGGCCCGAGCGGCGCCTGGCAGCAGCGATACCCGCCCGCCATGGCGTGACCGGTCAGCCAGAGGTCGATTCCGTACTGTGCGAGGCTGGTCTCCCACACCGCCTGCTCGAGGCAGTCCGCTGCGAAGCGGCCTGAACAGCCGAACTCCGCGGCCTGGGGCTCGGCGATCTGAAGACCATAGGCGGCGCGCACGAGAGGCCGCACCAGCTGGCTCACCAGCGGGCCGTCCAGCGGATGCCGCGCGTAGATGGGCGCGACGAAGTCGAAGCCCTGGTTGCGCACCGGGGTGACGAGCGCCTGCACCCACTCCGGCGCGACGCTCGTGACCTCGGGGTCGAGCACGGCCACGGCGCGCGCCTGGAGCAGGTCCGCGGCCGCGAAGATCTGCCGGAGCGCGCTGCCCTTGCCAGGCACGCCATGGTACGGGGCGCTGATGCGGTGCACGGTGCGGAGGCTGTGGCGCATCAGCAGCGTGTCGGCCTCGTCCATCGACAGGTCCCGCACGATGGCGCGCGTGCCGTCCTCCGACCCGCCGTCCGAGTTGATGAGCACCGTGCGGTCGCGCGGGAAGTGCCGGGCGAACGCGCGGTGCACGGCCTTCACCACCGGCGCGATCGTCGCGGCGTTGTTCAGCGTGGGGATGCCGACCAGGATGTCCACCTGGCCGACCGCCATCAGTTCCTGGACGAGCTCGTCTGGGAGCAGGCTGGGCTGCGCCACTCGTGGACCCTCCTACAACCGCCGGAGCTTGAACCAGAAGAACTCGTACGGCCCGAGCGTCAGGACGTAAGGGCTCGTGCCGATGCGCGGGAACACGCTCCTGCCGAACATCTCGATCGGCAGGGCGCCGGCCTGCTCGCCGAGGTCCAGCTGAACGGCCTGGGCCGTGCTGGCCAGGTTGCAGACCACCAGCACCTGCTCGCGATCGAGCGCGCGCAGGTAGGCCAGGACGCGGTGGTTCACCGGCTTCAGGAAGCTGATCGAGCCGCGGCTGAAGACGGGCGAGGACTTGCGTGCCTGGATGAGCCGCCGGGTCCAGTTCAGCAGCGAGTGATCCGCACGGCGCTGCGACTCCACGTTGACGGCCTGGTACCCGTAGAGCGCATTGGAGATGACCGGCTGCGCGAGCCGCTCCGGGTCCGCGCTGGAGAACCCGCCGTTCCAACCGCCGTTCCACTGCATGGGCGTCCGGACGCCGTTGCGGTCGCCCAGGTAAATGTTGTCCCCCATCCCGATCTCGTCGCCGTAGTACATGAACGGGCTGCCCGGCAGCGACATGAGCAGGCCGTTCATCAGCTCGATGCGCCGCCGGTCGCCCTCGAGCAGGGGCGCCAGGCGACGGCGGATGCCGACGTTGATGCGCGCCACCGGATCGCGCGCGTACTCCTCGTACATGTAGTCGCGCTCCACCTCGGTGACCATCTCGAGCGTCAGCTCGTCGTGGTTCCGCAGGAAGATCCCCCACTGGCACGTGTCGGGAATGGGCGGCGTCCGCTCGACGATCTCGACCAGCGGCTTGCGGTCCTCCAGCCTGAGTGCCATGAACATGCGCGGCATCAGCGGGAAGTGGAAGGCCATATGGAACTCGTCGTTGTCCCCGAAGTAGTGGCGCACGTCCTCGGGCCACTGGTTGGCCTCGGCCAGCAGCACCTTGTTGGTGTAGTGCTCGTCCAGCCGGCGCCGGAGGAACTTCAGCACGTCGTGGGTCTCGGGCAGGTTCTCGCACGAGGTGCCCTCGCGCTCGATCAGGTAGGGCACCGCATCCACGCGGAACCCGTCCACGCCGACGTCGAGCCAGAACTTCATGACGTTCCAGATCTCCTCGCGCACGGCCGGGTTGTCGAAGTTCAGGTCCGGCTGGTGGCTGAAGAACCGGTGCCAGTAGTACTGCTTCGTCACCGGGTCCCACGCCCAGTTCGACCGCTCGGTGTCCGTGAAGATGATGCGCACGGCCGGGTATCGATCGTCGCTGTCGCTCCAGACGTACCAGTCGCGCCGCGGGTGGTCGCGCGAGCTGCGGGCCTCCTTGAACCACTGGTGCTGGTCCGAGGTGTGATTGAGGACCAGCTCGGTGATGACGCGCATGCCGCGCGCGTGCGCGGCGTCGAGGAACGCGCGGAAGTCGTCCATCGACCCGTATCCGGGGTGGATGCTGCAGTAGTCCGCGATGTCGTAGCCATCGTCGCGAAACGGCGACGGGTACATCGGGAGGAGCCACAGGCAGGTCACGCCGAGGTCGCGGATGTAGTCGAGCTTGCCCGTGAGCCCCCGGAAATCGCCGACGCCGTCGCCGTCGCTGTCGCAGAAGGTCTTGACGTGGAGCTGGTAGAAGATGGCGTCCTTGTACCAGTCGGGCCCGCCCGGCGGCGGCAGCGGGGCCATCACGCCACCTCCGGGGCCGTGGCGATGCGGAAGACGGCGACCGACCGGCCGGCCAGCTGGTAGCCGGTCTCCTCCACGGAAATGCGCTGGGACCAGTCCGCGAGCGACGTGTCGAGAATCCGCTCCCAGTGCTGTCGCGGCTCGTGCCGGGGGAGGACGAAGGTGATGGGTTCGGGGTGCGCGCTGAACATCAGGAACAGCGTGTCCCCCTCTATGGCCTGGCCGTGCTCGTCCGTCTCCTCGATCTCGGTGCCGACCAGCCGCACGCCCAGGTGACGGGCATGGCCGGAGTGCCAGACCTCGTCGGACATCTCGCCGCCGCCGGGATCGAACCACGTGATGTCCTTGACGCCGCCGCCGCGGATGCTGCGGCCCTGGAAGAACCGGCGGCGCTTGAGGACGGGCTGCTGCTTCAGGATGTCGACCATGTAGCGCACGAAGGCGAGCAGGTCGCGCTGCTCGTCCGACAGGTCCCACTGCACCCAGCTGATGTCGTTGTCCTGGCAATAGGCGTTGTTGTTGCCCCGCTGCGTGCGGCCGATCTCGTCGCCAGCGTAGAGCATCGGGACACCCTGCGAGAGGAACACCGTGGCCAGGAGGTTGCGCTTTTGTCGCTCGCGCAGGGCACGAATCGCGGGATCGTCCGTGGGGCCCTCGACGCCGCAGTTCCAGCTGTGATTGTGGCTCTCGCCGTCGCGGTTGCCCTCGAGGTTGGCCTCGTTGTGCTTGTGGTTGTAGCTCACCAGGTCGTGCAGGGTGAAGCCATCGTGACAGGCGACGAAGTTGACGCTGGCATAGGGGCGCCGGCCGCTGTGATCGTACAGGTCGCTGCTCCCGGCCAGCCGCGTGGCCAGCTCGGACACCATGCCGCCGTCGCCCTTCCAGAACTTGCGGATGGCATCGCGATAGCGCCCGTTCCACTCGGCCCAGCCGAGCGGGAAGTTGCCGACCTGGTAGCCGCCTTCGCCGAGATCCCAGGGCTCGGCGATGAGCTTCACGCGCGAGATCACCGGATCCTGGTGGATGATGTCGAAGAAGGCGCCCAGGCGGTCCACGGCGTGCAGCTCGCGGGCGAGCGCGCTGGCGAGGTCGAAGCGGAACCCGTCCACGTGCATCTCCTGAATCCAGTACCGCAGGCTGTCCATGATGAGCTGCAGCACGCGCGGGTGCCGCATGTTGAGCGTGTTGCCGCACCCCGTGTAGTCCACGTAGTGCCGCAGGTCGTCGGTCGCGAGCCGGTAGTAGGCGATGTTGTCGATGCCCCGCAGCGAGAGCGTCGGCCCGAGGTGATTGCCCTCGGCCGTGTGGTTGTACACCACGTCGAGGATCACTTCAATGCCGGCGCTGTGGAAGTTGCGCACCATCGTCTTGAATTCGCGGACCGTCGCGCCGGGGTACGGCTTCGACGCGTAGCGGAGGTTCGGCGCGAAGAAGGCGCTCGTGTTGTACCCCCAGTAGTTGGTGAGACCCTGCTCGACGAGGTGCCGGTCGTAGGCGTGGTGGTGCACCGGCATCAGCTCGACCGCCGTGATGCCCAGGTCCTGGAGGTGCCGCAGCACCTCGTCGGTCCCGAGCGCCGCGTAGGTGCCGCGGACGGACTCGGGCACGCGCGGGTGCCGCATGGTGAAGCCCCGCACGTGCAACTCGTAGATGACCGTCTCGTGCCAGGGCGTCTGCGGGGGACGGTCGTCACCCCAGCTGAACGCGGGGTCGATGACCGCCGAGAGGGTGCAGTACCGCGCGTTGTCGCGGTCGTCGAACGCGAGGTCGGCCTTCGGGTCGCCGACGCGGTACCCGTGCATCTCGTCGGCCCACGTGATCGTGCGCCCGATCGCCCGGGTGTAGGGCTCGAGCAGCACCTTGTTCGCGTTGAACCGGAGCCCGCGCTTCGGGTCGTACGGCCCGTGCACGCGGAACCCGTAGAGCTGTCCAGGCAGCACGCCCGGCAGGTAGCCGTGCCACACGAGATCGGTCTGCTCCGGGAGCGTCACGCGCGCCGACTCGCGCGGGCTGTCGGCCGAGTCGAACAGGCACAACTCCACCTTCGTGGCGCGCTCCGAGAAGACCGCGAAGTTGACACCCGAGCCGTCCCACGTGGCGCCCAGCGGGTACGGCGATCCCGGCCGCACCTTCATGCCCCGATGTCCCCGGGATCCACGCGGAGGATGTGCGCGGGTTCGCCGGCGATGGGGTCGAGGCGCACCCAGTTGGTCTCGCCCCACGTGAACCGCTGATCCGTCAGCACGTCATCCACCGAGTACGGCCGGCCGGGCGCCACGCCGATGGCCTCCGGCGGTACCTGCAGGTGGCCGAACTGGGGCTGCGTCGGATCCAGGTTCACGACGACGATGACGGAGCCGGCAGGGGCCGGGGTGGACTTCACATAGGCGATCATCTGATCGTTGTCGATGTCCAGGAAGCGGAGATTCGTCAGGTGGTGCAGCGCCGGGTTCTGCCGGCGCGCCAGGTTCACGCGCGTGATGAAGGCGTTGAGATTGCCCGGGGCCTCCCAGTCGCGCGGCCTGATCTCGTACTTCTCCGAGTCCAGGTACTCCTCCCGCCCCGGAATCGCGGCGTTCTCGCACAACTCGTAGCCACTGTAGATGCCGTAGGACGGCGACAACGTGGCCGCCAGCACCAGCCGCTGCTTGAACGCGGGCTGCCCGAACTGCTGGAGGATGGGCGGCAGGATATCCGGCGTGTTCGCGAAGAAGTTCGGCCGGCAGTACGCCGCCGCGGCGGGATCCGCGAGCTCGGTGAGGTACTCGGTGATCTCGGCCTTCGTGTTCCGCCAGGTGAAGTAGGTATACGACTGGGTGAAGCCCCGCTTGGCGAGCGCCTGCATCATGGGCGGGCGCGTGAAGGCCTCGGCCAGGAAGATCACGTCGGGCGTCTCGCGCTGGACCGTGTCGATGAGCCAGGTCCAGAAGCCGATGGGCTTGGTGTGCGGGTTGTCGACCCGGAAGATCCGGACGCCATGGGCTATCCAGAAACGCACCACCTCCAGGAGCGCCTCCCACAGGCGCTGCCAGTCGGGCGTGTCGAAGTTCAGCGGGTAGATGTCCTCGTACTTCTTCGGAGGGTTCTCCGCATAGCGGATGGTGCCGTCCGCCCGGCGATAGAACCACTCGGGATGTTCGCGGACCCACGGATGGTCCGGCGAGCACTGGATGGCGAGGTCGAGCGCGACGTCCATCTCGAGCGCCGCGGCCGCGCGGAGGAAGGCGTCGAAGTCGTCCAGCGTCCCGAGCGCGGGCTCCACGGCCATGTGGCCCCCGGCCTCGCTGCCGATGGCCCACGGGCTGCCCGGGTCGTCCGGGCCGGCGCCCACGCGGTTGTTGGGGCCCTTCCGCTTGGTGTGGCCGATCGGGTGAATCGGCGCCAGGTAGACGACGTCGAAACCCATGCGATGGAGCGCCGGCAGGCGGTGTGCGGCATCCCGGAACGTGCCGGGGCGCGCCTTGTCGGTGGTCTGCGACCGCACGAAGAGCTCGTACCAGGCACCGAAGCGCGCGCGCGGCCGGTCGGCCACGATCTCGAGCTCGGGCTCGAAGTGGCCCTCGTCTTCGCGCGGCCCGAGCCGTCCCATCAGCGCGAGCGCTTCGTCCGACGCGGCCACGGCCAGCAGCGCCTCCGGTTCGCTGGCCAGGGCCTCGAGCGTGCTCCGCAGCGTCGTGGCGGCAGGGCCATCCGTCC
>CAZLBU010000105.1:0-4560 GCA_964557815.1 uncultured Bifidobacteriaceae bacterium
CGACCAGGGTGAGGACGAGACAGCCGAGGGCGAGCGCGAGGTGATCGATGCGCTCCTTCTTCAGCGGGTCGAGCACGAGCGAGGCCAGGTAGCCGCCGGCGAAGCCGCCCGCGTGTGCCCAGTTGTCCACGCCCGGGAAGATGAGGCCGAAGAGGCCGAGGAAGAGGGCGTACTGCAGGCCCGCTTGTCCGGCGTGGCTGTGCCCGGTCCGCCGGCCGTAATGAACGAGCGCGCGGAGGAGGGCGGAGGTGGGGGCCGCGGCGCCCACCGAGAACAGGGCGCCGCCAATCAGCGGGATGCCGGCCAGGTAGAGCCCCGCCACCGAGCTGGCGGCGAAGCCGGCGACACCCGACGCCGTGTAGATGATGATCATCCGCCCCGCGCCGAACAGGTCCGCCACGGCCGGCGCCAGCTGGCGAATCCACATGACGTTGAAGAAGATGTGCAGCACGCCGGCGTGCAGCCAGCCTGCGGTGAGGACCGTCCACCAGCGATCGAACGTGAACACCGGCACGGCGCCGCTGGCGCCGAGCAGGAACAGGATCTCGGTGCTGGGCGAGAGGAAGCCCTGGATGCTGGTGCCCGAGAGCAGGAGCGACAGCGCGTAGAGCGTGATGGTCCCGCCCATCACGACGGGGACGAACCCGAGGTCGTGGCCCAGGCGCCGGAGCGCCGGTCCATAGCCCCACAGCCCGGGATTGCGCCGGCCGCAGTTGTAGCACGTGTCGTCGTTCACCCCCACGAGCACGCCGCAGGAGGTGCAGATGACGGACCCTTCGGTCTGGCGCTTGAGCATCATCTAGATGTTAGTTCATGGGTGCTGGGTGCTGGGTGCTGGGTGCAGGGGTGCAGGGGTGCAGGGGTGCAGGGGTGCAGGGGTGCAGGGTGCACGGGTGCAGGGTGCAGCGAGTGGTCGGGTGGCTGGTGACGGGTTCGCGATGTTGACGCGAACCCCAGAACCCCAGAACCCCAGAACCCCAGAACCGCAGAACCCCTGAACCCCGGCCCCCAGAACCCCAGAACCCCTGCACTCCTGCACCCCTGCACCCCAGCACCCAGCACCCCTACCGAAAGAACCGTCGGTACCACGCGATGGACCGCTCCAGCGCATCCACCACGTGCTTCGTCTCGCGCAGGCCGTGGCCCTCACGGGGGTAGCGGACCATCACGGTCTCCACGCCCACGTCGTGGAGCGCGATGTAGAACTGCTCGGCCTCCTCGATGGGCACGTCGTTGTCGTTCTCGCCGTGGATGAAGAGGACCGGTGTCTTCACCTGGTCCGCGTAGCGGATGGGTGAGCGTTCCCACAGCATGTCGATAATCCGAGGTTCCGCGTCCGGGCCGTCCACCCTCCCGGTTCCCGGTTCCCGGCTCCCGGTTCCCGATGTCGCACGCGCTCGCTCGTGCGGGAAGCCGCCGTACTCGACGGCGAGGTAGTCGTGGTAGTAGGCGAGGTAGTTCTGCGTGACGAGGTTCGAGATGCCGGCGCTGGGAATGGCTGCCTTGAACCGCGGCGTGCGGGTGACGATCCAGTTCGTGAGCTGCCCGCCGTAGCTGCCGCCCTCGATGCCCATCCGGGCGGCGTCCAGCCACGGGTACCTCGCGAGCGCCGCGTCCACACCGGCCAGCACGTCGCGCGCCTCGGCGCCGTTCTGATCGCGGATGATGGCGTCGGCGAGCGCCTGCCCGTAGCCGGTGGATCCGCGGTAGTTCACCATCAGCGCGGCCCAGCCCAGCCCCGCGTACACCTGCGCCTTCGGGTTGAAGGCGGGGCCCTGCTGGCCGTGCGGGCCGCCGTGGATCATCACGATGAGGGGCACGCTGGCCGGCGTCGCACTCTCCGCGCCGGCGGGCTTCGTCAGAAACGCCTCGATCTCCCGCCCGTCGTTCGAGAAGGTGAACGCCTCGACCTCCGCGAGCGTGCGCGAGCCGAGGAGCGCCTGGTTGAGCGTGGTGAGCTGGACGGGCCGTGCGTTCAGTGCGGTGGCTGGCCTGCGCGCCGAGGCTGGGGTACGGAGCGCCGGGGCTTCAGCCCCGGCGACATCGACCGTGAAAAGCTCCGCGGGAGACCCCGACCCCGCGAACGCGTAAGCGACGCGGCCCTTCCCCACGGAGAACGCACCCACGCTGCCGCGTCCGCCGACGATGGTCTCTGGTGTCGCCGGGGCTGAAGCCCCGGCGCTCCGTCCTCCAGGTACCGTGCCGCTCCCGACGGCTTCTCTCCTCCCGTCGGTGTCGGCCGCCTCCACCGCCATGAGCTTCACGCTCCCACGCTCCTGCACCGTGAAGTAGAGCCGCCGCCCGTCCGCCGACCACTGCGGCGCCCCCTGGCGGTTGTCGATGGCCTTGCCCACCTCCACCCGATCCGATCCGTCCGCACGCATGACCCACACGTGGGTGTCCTCCATGGTCGTCTCGGAGGACGTCAGGTCGCGTGTCGTGCCCGCGAACGCGATGCGCGTGCCGTCGGGCGACCAGGCGGGAAAGTACTCCGCGCTCTTCGTCGCGGTCAGCCGCGTGACCGTACCGTCCCCGACGCCGACGGTGAAGACGTCGTAGTTGAACCGCTTGTCGGGCGTGGCTTCGCGGTTCGACACGAAGAGGATGCGATCCCCCTTCGGTGACCAGTCGATGGAGTGCTCGTAGTACGGGCCGTCGGTCAGCTGACGCACCTGGCGCGTGGCGACGTCGGCGACGAAGATGTGCAGTCGCTTGTTGTCGTTGAAGCGCGTCGACCCCTCCGTGGCCGTGGGCTTGAAGAGGTAGCGCGTGATGACCATCGGGTCACCATCCGCATCGTCCGACTCGGGCCCGCTGGTGGCCGAGACGAACGCGAGGAGCTTCCCATCGGGCGACCAAGCCACGCGCCTGCCGGAAGAGGGGAGGGGATGGTTCGTGCCGGTGACCGGCGCGACCAGCCGCGAGGCCTCGCCTCGGCGAGTGGCCACCACGAGGCCGCTGCCCTCCGCCGTGCGGCCGACGTAGGCGATGCGCGTCCCATCGGGCGACCACCGGGGACCCGAACCGTTCTCGAGCCGAACGGTCTCGCCGGTGGTCAGGTCGCGGAGCCAGGTGCTGCTCGTCGGGCGCCCGGGCTCGGCGCTCGACACGACCGAGTAGGCGAGGTCTGCCCCGGTGGGTGAGAGCTGCACGTCACCGACCGACCGGAGTGCGTAGAAGTCCGCGGGCGCGAGCGGCGGCGTGCCCTGCGCCCCGACGGCCCCCCAGAGACCCATCGCCAATATCGCCGAAACGCAGGTGAACGAGCGCATCGGCCGAGTATAGAGGGACTTGGGACTAGGGACTTGGGACTTGGGGCTTGGGGCTTGGGGCTTGGGACTTGGGGCTTGGGGCTTGGGGCGGGCCTGAATCGCCCAATGCGCCAATCGCTCAATCCCCCAATCCCAATGACCAATCGCCAATCATCAATCACCCGATGAATCGTCAATCGCCAATCGGCAATCATCAATGAGCAGGATCACAGTCACCCTGATACCCGGCGACGGCATAGGCCCTGAAGTCACGCGCGCGGTGGTGCGCGTACTGAAGGCCGCCGGCTTCGATCCCGAATGGGAGACCTTCTCGGCCGGCGCGGAGGCCGTCGCGGAGCACGGCACCACCCTGCCCCCTTCCCTGCTCGACTCGGTGGCGCGCAACAAGGTGGCGCTCAAGGGCCCCATCACCACGCCGGTCGGCAAGGGCTTCACCAGCGTCAACGTGGGCCTGCGCAAGGCGCTGGATCTCTACGCCAACCTGCGCCCGGTCTGGAACCTGCCGTCGGTCCCCTCCCGCTTCTCGGGCGTGGACCTGGTCATCGTCCGCGAGAACACCGAGGACCTCTACGCGGGGCTCGAGCACGTCGTCGTGCCGGGGGTCGTCGAGAGCCTGAAGATCATCACCGAGAAGGCGACGACCCGCATCGCGGCGTTCGCCTTCGAGTACGCGCGGCGCCATCAGCGGAAGAAGGTGACGATCGTCCACAAGGCGAACATCATGAAGCTCGGCGACGGGCTGTTCCTCGAGACGGCGCGCAAGGTCGGCGCCCGCTACCCCGAGGTCGCGTGCGAGGACCGCATCGTGGACGCGGCCTGCATGCACCTGGTGATGCACCCGGAGCGCCTGGACGTCCTGCTGCTCCCGAACCTGTACGGGGACATCGTGTCGGACCTGTGCGCGGGGCTGGTGGGCGGGCTGGGCGTGGTGCCGTCGGCGAACCTGGGCGAGGGCGGAGTCGGGGTGTTCGAGGCCGTGCACGGGACGGCGCCGGACATCGCCGGCCGCGACATCGCCAACCCGACGGCGCTGCTGCTCTCCGCCGTGCTGATGCTGCAGCACCTGCAGGAGGACGAGAAGGCGGCCCGCATCATGACATCGCTGCGGGAGGTCCTGGAGTCCGGCCACGTGACGCCGGACCTGGGCGGCACGGCCACGACGACGTCGTTCGCGGACGCCATCTGCCGGCGGATTGAACAGGGGTAACGCGGCGCCCGTATCTTTGGTCTATCATCTGTGCGCGCGCGAGATGGACGACATCACTGAAGCGGTCCTGAGCCGGGACGC
>CAZLBU010000105.1:4570-9284 GCA_964557815.1 uncultured Bifidobacteriaceae bacterium
GACCCGCTACCTGGCGGGCAATGGAGACGCCACGCAGGCGCGCGCCCGCATCCTCGAGTACCTCGAGGAACTGCGGACCACCCAGCGCTACGAGCTGTACCGGGCGCTCGAGTACCCCCTCTATCCCATCCTGCGCAAGATCGAGCGCGTGGGCGAGCAGACCGAGCACGCGGTGCAGGCCACGGCACGGGGCCGCGTGGTCTGGGCCTCGAACCACCGCAGCCACACCGACTACCTCGTCGAGCCGCTCGTCCTGGACGATGCGGGGGTACGGCCGCCGATCATCGCGGCGGGCATCAACCTGTTCGGGGGGCCGCTGGGGCTCATTCACAAGCACGTCACGGGCGCGCTCCCCATTCGCCGCAACACGAAGGACCCGGCGTATCTCATCACGCTGAAGGCCTACGTCGGCACCCTCCTCCACACGCACGACCTGTTCTTCTACCCGGAGGGCGGGCGCAGCTACAGCGGCGAGCTGAAGAACCCGAAGACGGGCCTGTTCAGCGCGTGCCTGGGCGCCAACGTGCCCGGCATGTCCATCGTGCCCGTTGCCATCGCGTACGACCTCGTGCTCGAGGACCATGTGCTGGCCCGGCAGAAGGTGAAGCGGCGGCAGCGCGCGTTCAGCCGGGAGCTGGCGGAGATGGTCCGGTACGCGGTGGGGTACCGCAGCCGCGCGTTCGTCACGTTCGGCCGCCCGATTGCGCTGGACGGCTACGACGGCGAGTCGCGGCGGTCGGTGCTGGACCTCGCGCAGCGCGTGCAGCGCGAGATCGGGCGCCAGTACAAGGTGCTGCCGACGGCAGTGCTGGCTGCGGCCATGCGCCCCTCCATCGAGAAGGCGGATCTCGAATCGCGCATCACGGCCATCCTCGACACGCTCGGGGCCACGGGCGCCAACATGGGCGTGCGCACCGCGCGCGACGTGCTGGCCTCGGCCGTGGAGCCCCTGGAAACACGCGGCATCATCGTGGTCGAACAGGGCCGGTACCGCGTGCGCGAGCGCAACGTCCTCCGGTACTACGCCCGCAGCCTCCAGCACCTGCTCACCCCCGCCGGCGCGACGCACTGACGTGGAGCGGGACCCCGGCTGATGATCGACGCGACGTCGAAAGCCCTCTTCCATTCGCTGGCGCAGATTGATCTCCTGAAGCGACTGGCCTCGCGGTACGGGATGCGCCCGGGCGGCTTCGCGCGGCGCTTCATCGCGGGCGAGACGGTCGAGGAGGCGATTGCCGCCGTGGCGGAGCTGCCCGCGCGCGGGCTGCGTCTCACGCTGGACTACCTCGGCGAGAGCTCCGCCACCTTCGACGAGGCCGCGGCCGCGGCCGGCGAGTACCTCCGCATCATCGACGCCATCGTCCGGTCGGGCATCGAGCGGAACATCTCGGTGAAGCTCACGCAACTGGGGCTGGACGTGGACCGCGCGACGGCGGTGGACAACATGCGCCGCATCCTCGAGCCCGCTGACCAGCACGGGTTCTTCGTGCGTGTGGACATGGAGAACTCGCCCTACACCGACCGGACGCTGCAGGTGATGGAGACACTGTGGCGGCAGGGCCATCGCGGCATCGGCACGGTGATCCAGTCGTGCCTCATCCGGTCGCCGAAGGACGTGGGCGCGCTGAATGCACTCGGCATGCGGGTGCGGCTGGTGAAGGGCGCCTACAAGGAGCCGAAGACGGTGGCGTTCCAGGGGAAGGACCAGGTGGACGCCGCGTTCGTGGAGCTGATGCGCGAGCTGCTGGACCACGGGAACTTCCCCGCCATCGCCACCCACGATCCCGCGATGATCGACGCCACGAAGCGCTACGCGGACCAGCGCGGCTACGCGAAGGACCGCTTCGAGTTCCAGATGCTCTACGGCATCCGCCGCGACCTGCAGGCGTCACTGGTGGCCGAGGGGTACGGCGTGCGGGTGTACGTCCCGTTCGGGCAGCAGTGGTTCCCCTACTTCATGCGTCGCCTGGGGGAACGGCCGGCGAATGTGGCGTTCGTGCTGCGCGGGCTGCTGCACGAACGCCGGTGAAGGGAGCCCATTGATGATTGCCGATTGATGATTGAGTGATTCATTGACGATCGGGCGATTGGGGCATTGCGCATTGGATTGGGCGATTGCGCGATTGAGGCATCGGGCGATTCGTCGTCACGCGTGCCAATCGCGCAATCCCCCAATCGCCAATCGCTAATCGCCAATCGCCAATCGCCAATCGTCAATCGTCAATCCAATGCGCAATGCCCCAATCGCCCGATCATCAGTGAATCGCTCAATTGGCAATCAGCAATCACCAATGGGTACCTATCGAGTACAACACCACCGCCTGGCCAACTCCGCGAGGGCATTGCGGCAGGCGATGACGCTCTGAGCCTCGACCCACTCCTCTACACCATGGAGCCCGGCGCCCGTCGGGCCGAAGAGGAGCGACGGGATGCCCGCGTCGCCCAGCACCGAGGCGTCCGTCCAGAAGCTCATACCCGACACCGATGGGGACGCAGATGACGCGGATGGGGCCGCAGATGACGCAGATGGCGCAGATGACGCTGCGGTCACTGCCAGCGTCATGGTGGCCACCAGCGGGTGGTCGGCGGCGATCTCGTACGGCGAGCGCGCGAAGAGCTGGCGGCTGGCGGCCTTGAAGTCGGGATCGGCAGCGGAGAGGCGCGCGAGGATGTCGGCCACCTCGCGGGCGCCGCGGCCCGGCTGCTCGCCGGGCACGGTGCGGCGCTCCATCTGCAGGTGGCACCGGTCCGGATACGAGCTCAGCTCGCGCCCGCCGTGGATGAGTGACGCGTGCAGCGACGCCGTGCCCAGCAGCGGGTGTGGCGGCCGCGACTGCAGTTGGTGGTCCAGCGCGTCGAGCTCCGTGAGCACGCGGCCCATGAGGCGGATGGCGTCGCGGCCCTCGCTGGGGCGGCTGCCGTGTGCGGCGCGCCCTTCCGTTTCGATCTCCACCCACTCGAAACCCTTGTGCGCGATGGCAATGGCGAGGTCCGTGGGCTCGGTGACCACCGCGCCGTCGGCGTACCACTTCGTGACGAGCGCGTCGGCGCCGATGCTCGAGTGCTCCTCGTCCACGACGCAGGCGATGAGCAGCCGGCCCTCCTCCAGGCCGCCCGAGTCGCGGAGGACGCGCGCGGCGTCCACCATCGCCGCCACGCCGCTCTTCATGTCCTGCGATCCCCGCCCGTAGACGCGGCCGTCGCGCTCCGCCGGATCGAACGGCTGCGCCATGCCCGCAACGCCCACGGTGTCGATGTGCCCGCAGAACATCAGCGATCGTCCCGGCTCGCGCCCCTCGAGCACGCCGACGACATTGGGGCGGCCGTCGGCCACTTCCTGGACGTGCACGTCGAGGCCCATCCCGCGCATGTGCTCGGCCAGCGCGCGGGCGATGGCCGCCTCGCCCGCGGCGCCAGGCACGAGCGACGGGTTCACCGAGTCGATCCTGACGAGGGCCTTCAGCAGGTCGATGACCGGATCCATCACCGCGCTATTTCCCGTTGTACTGCGCGTCGGTCACGGCCTCGAGCCACGTCGTGCCTCCGCCGTAGCCCACGTTCACCTGGATGAGGTGCATGTGCGGCGCCGCGCCGTGCCAGTGCTCCACGTTCGGCCCGGTGTAGTCGCTCTCGCCCTTGCCGAGCTCGCGCATCGCCTGCCCGCGCTTCTGCGTGCGCATGCGCCCGTCCTCGACGTAGAGGAGCTGTCCGTTGTCGTGGCTGTGCCAGTAGCTGCGCGCGCCCGGTTCGAAGCGCCTGCGGGCCACCGAGAGATCCTTCCCGTCCATCACCGTGGAGGTGCCGGTGAACAGCGGTCCGCCGCCCGCGGCCGGCTGCCCGGCCTGGCTCGCAGCCTGCGCCGCCATCATCGTCACGCCCGCGGCCACCAGCACCGCCTGGACCGTCCATCGCCCGTTGATTCGCGATCGCATCTGGACTCCTCACTTCATCGGCGAGTAATCGGTCGCCTGCAGGAACACGGAATCCACCTTCGAGACGATGGGACCGTTGACCTGCGACTCGGAGGCCACCTTCTTCCACTCGGGATCGTTCCGGAACGCGTCCCAGCTGGCCTTGGCGGCCTCGCGGCTCTGGTGTGAGAGCAGGTACACGAGCGTGTTCTGCGACGCCGGCGCATCCATGGGCGCGAGGTAGATGATGTTGGTCATGCCGTGCTTCTGGAAGATGCGCAGCGTGTGATCACGGAAGCGCTTGTGCAGGTCCGCCAGCTTGCCGTCCGGGGCCGTGTAGGTGCGAAGCTCGTACACCTTCCCGGTGGTTTGCGCCTGGGCCACCCCGAAATGGGGCGCGGCGAGCAACCCGGCGCCGAACGCAGCGGCCAGGGCGAGGAGGGACATCACCGACGTTGCGCGCATGGGAGTTGGCATGCGCGTTAGCTTAGCCGCAGATGGCGCAGATTGCGCAGATGGCGCGAACATTCCCAGAAGAGGGCACAGGGAGAGCGACCCGGGGGCACACAGCGCCGGCGCGCGGAGGTGAGCGAGGCGCAGGCACAAACCGGTCCGCCATTCCCCACCGGCTTGTGTCTGCCCCTCCCTCACCTCCCCACCTGCCGGCCACGTCGCGGCCGGCACCGGTCGCCTCAGCCTCACCTTCCAGGGCGTAGCATCTGCGTCATCTGCGTCATCTGCGTAATCGCGACATCTGCGTTCTGCGTTCGTCGTTCAGTGTCCCGACGTCTCGACCCGGAACC
>CAZLBU010000106.1:0-5105 GCA_964557815.1 uncultured Bifidobacteriaceae bacterium
AGAAGACCCGCTATTTCGTGCTGGTGTCCGGAGCCATCCTCACGGTGGGGCTGGGCACCGGGCTGGTGGCGTCCTATCTGGGCCTGCCGGTGTCGTTGCTCTCCAGCGCGGCCGGGCCCGACGAGCTCCAGTACATCCCCCAGGATGCGGCCGTGGTTGCCTACGCCAATGTGCGGGACGTCATGAACTCCGAGTTCCGGCAGCGGTTTCGCCAGATGGAGCCTCCCTCGAAGGAGCGCGACGAGTTCGAGCAGAAGACGGGTCTCAACATCGAGCGCGATATCGACTCGGTGGTGGCGGCGTTCATGCCCGCCGCGGAGGGCGTGACCGACAACCCGGAGCGCTCAGCCGTGGTCCTGGCGCGAGGCCGTTTCGAGGCCACCAGGCTCGAAGCGCTCGCTCTCGAGCACGGCGGCGCCGTCGAGGATTACAAGGGCAAGCGGCTGCTCACTCACCTCGACAAGGACCCTGCCGACGGCACCATGGCTGTCGGTTTCGTCGAGGCCGACCTGGTGGCGCTTGGCGGCATCGAGGCGGTGAAACGGGCCATCGACGCCGGTGCCGACAACCGCAACGTGATGTCGAACAACGAGCTCATGCGCCTGGTGGCCGAGCTCGACAACAGCAACGCGTGGGCCGTAGGTCGCTTCGATGCCCTGGCGCGCCAGGCGCGCCTGCCATCGGAGGTCCAGTCACAGCTCCCGACCGTCTCCTGGTTCTCCGCCTCCGGCCACGTGAACGGCGGCGTCAGTGGCATCTTGAAGGCCGAGGCTCGCGATGAGGCATCCGCGCAGAACCTCCGCGATGTCGTGCGCGGGTTCCTGGCGATGGCCAAGCTCCAGGCGGGCAGCCGGCCCGGGATGCAGCAGATGGTCGACTCGCTGCAGCTGTCCGGCGACGGCAAGACCGTCGCCCTCTCCTTCAGCATCCCGAACGAGTTCTTCGACGCGCTCGAATCCATGGCCCGGCAGAAGAAGGGCCAGCAATAGCGTTGCGCGCCCGCACCCGCGATTGAACGAGGCAGCACGCCGGGCGCCGCGCGCCGCCGGGCGCCGCGGCTGCAGTGCCCGCTCGGCTGTCGCAGCGAACAGTCCACAGTTGACTCCCGGCCGGGGCACTCCTACACTGCAGGTCCTGCAGGCGCCCTGTGTCCGAGCACGTGTTCTTCTACGGAACCCTGATGACCCCCTTCAACAGGCCGGGTCGCCAGCGGGTTGAATCCAAGCTCATCTTTGCCGGCCGAGGCCGCATTCGCGCGGCCCTGTTCGATCTCGGCATCTACCCCGCCGCCGTTCCCGCCGACGACGACAGTGTCGTGCTGGGTGAGGTGTACAGGCTGTCGGACCCGGTCCAGGTCCTGGCGGCCCTGGACGAACTCGAGGGCTTTCGGCCCAACGAGCCGGATCGGAGCCTTTACCAGCGGGTGCTCACCGACGTCACGCTCGAGGACGGCCGCGTGCAGAAGGGATGGGTCTACTTCTACAACGCGCCGCTCGGACGTGCGCAGCGAATAGAGTCCGGGGACTACCTGGTGCACCTCAACGCGAGGCCGTAGGCGCAGAGGCTCTCCGCTCGAGTTCGAGGCACGAGCGTTCAACTCAGCCCGGAGCCCACGGCCGACGCTCGTACCTACCCCTTGTGTAGCTTGAGCTCTTCGATGAGTTCCGCGATCGCGGCGAGCACAGGCCCGGAAGGCTCGATGAACTCGATTCCGGATCGGTACATCACGATGTCCTGATCCACGTCGATGATGCGCGAGTGGGCGACCCTGCCCTTGATCACGATCGAGCGGTCGCGCAGCGTCAGGCGGAAGTCGTGGAGGGAATCGAGGTGCAGCGGGAAGGACGTTTCCACCTGCATGCCGCCCAGGCTGACCTGGTGGACGGTCATCGGATGGTAGACCTTCACCTCGCCCTGGAGGGCGCCGAGGACGGGAACGCGTTCCGAGTCCCTGTGACCTGTGGACACGATGGCCGGATTATAGTGCCTCGACGGCCCGTCCCGGTCGGCCTTCGTGGGCCCGTCGGCGCCCGGTGATCATTGGTGCCGCAGACTGCACGAAAAGACGCACCGGTCCGGGATCATCCCTGAAAAAGAAGAAGCCGGGAGCGGGCCCGCGGCCCGCTCCCGGCTCCTGTTTTCAGACCGTCCGCTCGATTAGAAGCGGAGGCGCGCGCCGAGGAACGCCCGGCGCGGCTGGACCCAGAGGATCTCGTCACCAAAGGCGTTGCCGCCCGAGCCGGCCACGAGGTCCTGCTCGCGGATCGCATTCTGGTTGTTCAGCACATTGAACAGGTCCACGAAGAACTCGACGTTGGCGCCACCGATGGCCCTCAGATACTGCGCGCGGAGGTCGAGCTGTCCCCACGAGGGATTCTGGAACGTTCCGACGACGTTCGGAGCGAGCCAGCGCTGGGTGGTGCCGCCGAAGGTGTACGCCTCGCCCGGCGCCACGCGGATCGGGAGGTTGCGGCCCGACGCCAGGAACGTCTGGCTGCCGAGCGTTCCCGAGTTCCAGCTCATGGTCGCGCCCAGCTGGAGACCCATGTTGAAGGTGTAGGAGCCGGCGCCCTTGAGGATGTGCCGGATGAGGCCCGGCTGCGTGCCGTACTGATTCGGCGCACGCGGGTCGAGGAAGAGCACGTCACCCTGGAAGTCGGCGTTGCTGTCGGAGTTGGTGTTGCCCTCGCCGTCGTTCCAGTTGTAGGAGGTGAGCAACTGCCAGTTGTCGGCGAAGCGCTTACGGAACACGAACTCGAGACCCTGGAAGTTGCGCTCGCCGCCCGCCAGCGTGGCGATGACGAAGTTCGAGCCCGGGTTGGCCGAGTAGCCGAAGTAGCCGTACCCGAGGAACAGCGAGTCCGGCGCCTGGAAGCCGTTCGGATCGCTGCTGTAGCCCTCCGGGTCGGCGTAGAGGTGCAGGTCGTAGTCCTCGAGGATGTCGCGCGTCTTCCGGTTGAAGTACAGCGCGTCGAAGCTCATGTTGTTGCCGAGGTCCACGCCGTAGCCGATCTGCAGGTCGTCGGTGTAGGGCGTCTTGGTGGTCGGCGCGAAGAACGCGTCCTGCACGGTCGGGCCGCCACGCGTGCGGTAGGTGACCCAGTCGCCGAGGACGTACAGCTGCTCCTCGAGAATGGAGCCCGTGAGCGTGCCGGCGAAGTTGGTCATGTTGTTGCGGACCGGGTCGTAGTACCGGCCCCAGTACGCCGACAGCTTGTGACGGCCGTCGCCCATGACGTCGTACACCGCGCTCAGGCGGGGGGCCCACATCCAGTCGAACGTGAAGATGTTCTCCCCGGTCGTCGCGAAGTGCTCCCAGCGCTCGGCGCGGACGCCGACGTTCAGCGTCAGTCGGTTGAACGTCACCTGGTCCTGGGCGAAGAAGCTGATGCCTTTCGACGAGGTCTCCTGCGGGCCGGTGGCCGACTGGAACGTGCGGTCGTAGTTGATCGTGTTCAGCGGGCCTGCCGCGTTGAAGGTGATCGCCTGCCCGGCCTCGGCCGGGGAGATCGTCCCGTCGCCGTTCAAGTCCAGCGCCGCGTAGAATCGCGCGCGATCCGATCGGCCGTCGATGGTGCGGATGAGGCCGCCGAAGTCGCTGGTGTTGAACACGTCGAACTGCAGGTTACTCCAGCTGCCGCTGGCGATGTCCGCCGCGCTGATGCCACGGCCGGCAAAGGAGCTGGCCAGGTTCGCGTAGATGGAGCCGTCCAGGTACAGCGTGTCCCGGAAATTGTGGTGCTTGTCCCAGTTGATGCCACCCTTGATGGTGTGGGCGCCCACGGTGTGCTGCAACGTGGCCATGACCCCGATGTTGTCGCGCTCGTTGATCAGGTCCTGGCCGAAGCCGCCCAGCTGCTCGTCGGCAAGCGTGCGGTTGTCCGTCTGCCGGAACAGGACGTCCACACGAGCCGCGCGAATCGCCGACAACTGCGACACCTCGCCGTTGTGCTTGTTGGCCCCGACCTCGAGGAGCGTCGAGCCCCACACGCGCGAGTAGTTCCCGGCGTAGCGGTGGCCGCCCTGGTCCTGGCCGCGGTCGCGCGCGTTGGTGATGTCGCGATCGCGACGGCCCGTGATCGTCGTCGGGTCGCTCAGGTAGGTGAAGCTCAGCAGGTCGTTCTGCGTAGCCGCCCACGTGCCCTTGGCAAAGCCCTGGTGCTGCGTGTTGTCCACCGACCGCATGAACTCGTTCGTGTCCAGCGTCGCGACGTCGTCCTCGCGATTCAGGTAGCGGTAGCTGCCGAAGAACCAGGCCTTGTCACGGAAGATTGGGCCTCCCAGCGTGTAGCCGTTGTCCTTGGTGGAGAACTCCTGCGAGGCGGCGTTCTCGTTCTCGGCCACCAGGCTGCTGTTCTGGAAGAAGTAGTTGGCCGAGCCGTGGAAGGCGTTGCTGCCCGACTTGGTCACGACGTTCGAGATGAGGCCAGGCGAGCCGACGTACTCAGCAGGGATGCCGCCCGTGATGACCTTCTGTTCCTGGATGATCTCGGTGTTGAGGTTCGCGCCGAACGTGCCCGTGACCGGGTCGGTGACGTTGATGGCGTCGAAGTAGTAGACGTTGTCCGACGACACGCCGAAGCTGCCGCCGATGTCGCTGTAGTTCATACCGCCGCGGGCGGCGGGGTTGCCGCTCTGGGTCTGGTCGTCCGGCAGGACGCCGGGGACCAGCTGCAGGTAGCTCTGGTAGCTGCGGCCCGTCGGGAGCGACTCGGTGAGCTGAAGGGTGAGTTCCTGGCCCGCCGTGGCGCTCTTGACGTCCACGATCGGCGTGGCCGCGGTGACCGTGACGGCCTCGGTGAGGCCGGCGATGGACAGGGTGACCCGCAGCGATGCGGTCTGGCCCGTCCGGACCAGGACCTTGTTGACCGTCTGGTTCTGGAAGCCCGAGAGCTCGGCGACGATGGTGTACTGAGCCGAGGGGGCGAGCGCGTCGAGAACCGCGACGCCCTGGCCGTCGGTCACGGCCGTGCGCTTGGTGACCGTGTCGGGGGCCGTGGCCGTCACAGTGACGCCCGGCAGGCGACCGCCGTCGGTGTCCTCCACAATGACTTCAATCGTGCCCACATTGGCCACTTGAGCCGCGGTGGCGCTGGGCAGAAAGG
>CAZLBU010000106.1:5115-9270 GCA_964557815.1 uncultured Bifidobacteriaceae bacterium
CCCCCACCAGCACTGCCACGAGCCAGCTGTTTCTCTTCATTCACTATCTCCTTGACTCATGCGTGATACGAACAATTCAGATGGCCGAACGTTCAGTCAGGTTGAAATTCCCGTGCCACTCATCCCGGGACGAGATGTGGCGCTTTTGCAGTGAGTTGCGGCTGAGGCAGGATGACCGGCCCCCGAACCATTCGGATAAATGGTGACCCTCATCCATTAAGTTGGATTTCGTCTGGGATGAACGGTCGGTCAAATCCCGGCGCTGGCCCAGTCGGCAAGCGCGTCGTCGTTAAACGACCGTTTGATAGAATGTGCGGCGATGCGCACGCCCGATGTCGTCATCCTGGGCGCCGCTCGGACTCCCATCGGGAGGTACGGCGGCTCGTTCAGGGACCTCCATCCCGCCGAACTGGGAGCCGTGGCCGCCCGGGCCGCCATCGCTCGGGCGGGGCTGTCACCCTCCGACATTCAGGAAGTGCTGATGGGACACGGCCGCCAGGCCGGCTCGGGACCCAATCCCGCCCGCCAGGTCGCGCACCGGGCCGGAGTGCCGCACGCGGCCCCGGCCCAGACCCTCAACAAGGCCTGCGCGTCGAGCCTCCAGGCCATCGCGTCCGGCGCGCAGAGCATCCTCCTCGGGGAGTCGGACGTCGTACTGGCGGGCGGCATCGAGTCGATGAGCCGGATGCCGTACCTGGTCGATAGCATCGACGCGCGCTGGGGCCACAAGATGGGCCACTTCCAGTTCGTGGACGCGATGTACCGAGACGGTTTCCAATGCCCGCTGTCGAACCTGATCATGGGGGAGACCGCGGAGGTGCTCGCGCGCCAGTACGGCATCACGCGGGCCGAGTCGGACGCCTTCGCGCTCCTCAGCCAGCAGAAGGCCGAGGCAGCGCTGGCCGCGGGGCGCTTCAGCGACGAGATCGTGCCGGTCACGGTCACGGAGAAGGGCCAGGCCCGTGAGGTGTCCGTCGACGAGCATCCACGCCCCGGCACGACGCTGCAGGCCCTGTCGAAGCTGCCGCTCACGTTCCCGAAGGTGGAAGGTCATGACGGGATCATCACGGCCGGATCGGCCTCCGGCATCACGGATGGGGGCGCCGCCGTGGTGCTCGCCTCGCGCGCGTTTGCCGAGGCCCGTGGCCTGAAACCGTTGGCGACCATCACGGGGTGGGCGAGCGCCGGCGTGGACCCGCGCATCATGGGAATCGGGCCCGTGCCCGCCATCAGGAAGCTGGAGCAGCGCACCGGGCTCTCGGTCGATCAGTTCGACCTCGTCGAGTTGAACGAAGCCTTCGCGGCGCAGGTGCTCGCCGTGCTGCGGGACGTGCCGATTCCGGAGGCGAAGCTGAACGTCAACGGCGGCGCCATCGCGCTTGGCCACCCCATCGGCGCAACCGGCGCCCGCCTCGTCGTGACGCTGCTCTACGAACTGCGGCGGCGCAGCCTCTCGCGCGGCCTCGCGACACTGTGCGTGAGCGGGGGGATGGGAATGGCGATGGCGGTGGAAGCATGCGCATAGCGGTCATTGCGGGTGATGGCATCGGCAGGGACGTCACGGCCGAGGCCGTCAAGGTGCTGGACGCCGTGGCCGCGGCCTCGGGCCGTCCGATTGCCTTCGAGCACCTGCCGTGGAGCGCGGACCACTACCTGCAGACGGGGGAGACCCTGCCGGCGAACGGGTACGACCTTCTGAGGTCGTTCGATGCCGTCTTCGTCGGCGCGCTGGGGGATCCGCGAGTCCCGGACAACCGCCACGCGCGGGAGATCCTGCTGGGCACGCGCTTCGAGTTGGACCTCTACGTCAACTACCGCCCCGTGCGACTCCTGGACGATCGCCTCTGCCCGCTCAAGGACCGCGGGCGGAAAGACGTCGACTTCACCGTGTTCCGCGAGAACACCGAAGGCGTCTACGTCAGCGTGGGCGGGCGGTTCAAGGCGGGGACGCCGGACGAGGTCGCCATCCAGGAAGAGATCAACACCTACAAGGGCGTCCACCGCATCATCCGCCATGCCTTCGAGCATGCGAAGGCACGCGGGCTGACGAAGGTCTGCATGGCCGACAAGAGCAACGCCATGCAGCAGGGGCACGCCCTCTGGCAGCGCGTGTTCAAGGAGGTCGCGGCCGACTATCCGGCCATCAGGGCCACGCACCAGTACATCGATGCGCTGGCGATGTTCCTGATCAAGGATCCCGGGCAGTACGAGGTCATCGTCACCAACAATCTCTTCGGCGACATCATCACCGATATCGGCGGCGCGCTTCAGGGTGGGCTGGGGATGGCCGCGTCGGGCAACATTCATCCCGGCCGCACGTCGCTCTTCGAGCCGGTGCACGGGTCGGCGCCGCCGCTGGCGGGGAAGGACGTGGCCAACCCGATGGGGGCCATCCTGTCGGCGGCCCTGATGCTGGAGACGCTCGGACGGACGGACGAGGCCGCCGCCCTCGAGCACGCGGTCGAAGCCGCCGTTGCCGCCGGGCAGACGACGGCGGACATCGGCGGCGCGCTCGGCACCCGCGCCGTCGGGAACTGGATCGCGGAGCGCGTGCGTCGCGCTCACTGAGCTTCGCGCACGGCACGAAACCTTGCACCCTCGCACCTTGCACCCTGTTCTGTGACCTCCGCACTTGAACTGATAAGGATCTCAACCCTATGCCTGAATCCGTTTACATCCTGGGCGGCGCACGCACCCCGATGACCGACTACGTCGGCGCGCTCAAGGACGTCTCGGCCATCGATCTCGGCGCCATCGCCGCGCGCGGCGCGATGGCCCGCACCGGCGTGCAGCCCGACTGGGTGGATCACGTCGTCTTCGGCAACGTGCAGCAGAGCAGTATCGATGCCCATTACGGCGCCCGCCACGTCGGGTTGAAGGCGGGCCTGCCCATTGAGGTGCCCGCGCTGACCGTGAACCGGCTGTGCGGATCCGGCATCCAGGCGGTGCTGAGCGGGGCGCAGCAGATACGGCTGCGCGAGGCCGGTGTGGTGCTGGCCGGCGGCATGGAGAACATGAGCCAGGTGCCGCACGTCATTCGCGGCCTCCGCTCCGGGCTCAAGCTCGGGCAGGGCAAGCTGGAGGACTGGCTGTGGGAGGGCCTGAACGATCCCTACGCGGGGTGCTCGATGGCCATCACCGTCGAGAACTGCGCCGCGAAGTACGGCGTGACGCGCGAGGAGTCGGACGCCTTCGCGGTCAGGAGCCAGCAGCTCGCGCACAAGGCGTGGACCTCGGGCGTGATGAAGGACGAAGTGGTGCCGGTCGAGATCAAGGGGCGGAAGGGGGTGACGCTCGTCGAGCAGGACGACCACCTGCGGCCCGAGACCACCATGGAGATCCTGGCAAAGCTCCCGGCCGCCTTCAAGAAGGACGGGATCGTCACCGCCGGCAACGCCAGCGGCATCGTCGACGGCGCCGCCGCGCTGCTGATTGCGGGTGACGGCGCCGTGAAGGCCAGAGGCCTGAAACCGCTCGGCCGGATCGTCTCGTGGGCCACGGTGGGTGTCGAGCCGTCGTTGATGGGCATGGGACCGGCGCCCGCCATCCGAAAAGCGCTCGATCGGGCGAACCTCTCGCTTGGCGATCTCGACCTGATCGAGATCAACGAGGCCTTCGCGCCGCAGTACCTCGCGTGCGAGAAGGAGCTCGGCCTCGACCGCGAGCGCACCAACGTCGACGGCGGCGCGATCGCACTCGGCCATCCGCTGGCTGCCTCGGGCGCCCGCATCACCGCGCACCTCGTGCACGAGCTGCGTCGCCGCAAGGGTCGCTACGGCGTGGGCTCGGCCTGCATCGGCGGCGGCCAGGGCATCGCGGTCGTGATCGAGAGCGTGTGATCCCATGAGCACCACCCCCAGCGAACCCGCCGCATCCACGCTCGTCTACGACTGGAACACGCGCAACGGCGTGTCACCGCTGTCGCCGTTGTCGTCGCGCAAGCTCTCGTTCTTCGACGAGACCCTGCGCGACGGCATCCAGTCGCCGAGCGTGCGCGACCCCAGCATCGAGGACAAGCGCGAGATCCTGCGCCTGACCGCGAGCCTGGGCATCGATGCGGTCGATCTGGGTTTGCCGGGGGCAGGCCCCCGCGCGGTGGCCGATGTCACCGCGCTGGTCGAGTTCGCCGAGCGCGAGAAGCTCGGCATCGAGTAC
>CAZLBU010000107.1:0-9242 GCA_964557815.1 uncultured Bifidobacteriaceae bacterium
GTGAAGTCGATCAGGTCGTCCACCGAGAAGCCCTGACGGTCGTAGGCCTGTGGCTTCGTCGGAATCGGCTGCGTCGGGGAATACCACTCGCCCGGTACGTCTCCGTTGGGCACGGGCCGCTCCTCGATGGGCCAGATGGGCTCGCCCGTCACGCGGTCGAACACGTACAGGAACGCCTGCTTGGTCGGCTGCGCGACGATCTTGCGGAGCCGGCCGTCAATCATCACGTCCGCGAGAATCGGCGCGCAGGGGATGTCCATGTCCCACACGCCGTGGTGCACGAGCTGGAAGTGCCACCGGCGCGCGCCCGTCTTCAGGTCCACGGCGACGAGGCTCTCGCTGAACAGGTTGTTCCCCGGACGGTAGCCGCCGTAGTAGTCGTGCGTGGGCAGCTCCACGGGGAGATAGGCGAGACCAAGCTCCGGATCGACCGAGATCTGCGCCCATACGCCGGTGTTGCCCGTGTAGGCCCACGAGTCCTTCAGCCAGGTCTCGTGGCCCACCTCGCCCGGAGCGGGGATAGTGCGGAAGATCCAGAGGCGCCTGCCCGTGCGCACGTCGAACCCGCGCACGTAGCCCTTCACGTTCATGCGGCTCTTCGGGTTGGCGCCGGTCTCGAACGCGGCGCCGACGATGACCATGTCGTTGGCGATCATCGGCGTCGCATGCAGCCCCACGGCCGCATTCACCAGGTCGATGTCCTGATCGAAGTTCTGCTTGAGATCGACGATGCCGTCCTGTCCGAAGTCCGGGACGGGGCGGCCGGTTCGCGCGTCGAGCGCGACGAGCCGGTAGCCCGGTGTGACGTAGAGGATGCGCTCCTCCGTGCCGTCGGTCCAGTACGAGAGTCCGCGGCCCGAGAGCTGCCGCGGCGCGGCGGCGCCGCGTGCGCCCTCGTCCAGCGAGTACACCCACTTCAGCTCGCCGGTGGCGGCGTCGAGCGAGACGACGGCGCGGCGCGAGCCGGCGGTGGAGTAGATCCGCCCCTTCACCATGAGGGGCGTGGACTGCAGGTTGAACTCGGACCGGGGCCCGAAGTTGTCGGTCTTGAACCGCCACGCGAGCTCGAGCCGGCCGAAGTTCGAGGCGTCGATCTGGTCCAGCGGGGCGTAGCGCGTGTGGCCGAGGTCGCCTCCATACGTGGGCCACTCGCCATCCCTCGCGCCGGACTGAGCCCGTACGGCCGTGGACGCTCCGATGGTGACGGCCAGGGCGGCTGCAGCCCCCAGCACCTGTGATCGCATACTCATCATGCGGCCGGGCCATTATGCACCCGCCGACGTGGGGCGACGGGGGGCGAGGTGGGGACAGTCCCCTGACGAAAATTGGCAGGGGACTGTCCCCGGTCGATATGATCGCAACAAATGCCCACCGAAACCACCACGACACCCTTCACGCTGGCGCGCCGCACGGCGCGCATGAACCCCTCCGTCATCCGCGAGCTCCTCAAGGTCACCGAGCGCCCGGGCATCATCTCGCTGGCCGGCGGGCTGCCCTCGGCCGACACGTTCCCGGTGGAGTCGATGCGCGTTGCGACGGCACGCGTGCTCCACGACGCCCCGCGCGAGGCGCTGCAGTACGCGGCGAGCGAAGGGTACGGGCCGCTGCGCGAGTGGGTCGCAGAGTACCTCGCGGCGCACCAGGGGATGACGGTGTCGCCCTCTCAGGTGCTCATCACCAACGGCTCGCAGCAGGGCCTGGACCTCGTCGGGAAGGTGCTCATCGACGAGGGCGCCCGCGTTCTCGTCGAGACCCCCACCTACCTTGGCGCGGTGCAGGCGTTCACGCCGTACGAAGGCGTGCTCGAAGGCCTGGCGTCGGACGAGGAAGGACCACTGCCCGGTGCGCTCACCAACGCGGCGCGCGGCGCCCGGTTCGCGTACGTGCTCCCGAACTTCCAGAACCCGAGGGGCCACGTGTACAGCGAGGCACGGCGCGCGGCGCTCGTGGATGCCGCACGACGCGAAGGCCTGCCGCTCGTGGAGGACAATCCGTACGGGGATCTCTGGTACGACACGCCGCCGCCGCGCGGTCTGGCCTCACGCTGGCCGGAAGGCGTGCTCTACCTCGGCTCGTTCTCGAAGGTCCTCGCGCCGGGCCTCCGTCTCGGCTACGTGGTGGCGCCGGCGGCGCTCTACCCAAAGCTCCTGCAGGCGAAGCAGGCGGCCGACCTGCACACCGCCATCTTCAACCAGCGTATCGTGCACGAGGTGCTGAAGAGCGGCATGCTGGACGATCACATCGAGGGGATCCGCTCGCGCTACCGCGCGCATCGCGACGCGATGGCCGACGCGCTGGATCGCCACATGACAGGACTCGCCACCTGGCAGCGGCCGGTGGGTGGGATGTTCTTCTGGCTGGATCTGGCGGGCGGCGTCGACGCGACTGCCCTCCTGCCGAAGGCCGTGGAGGCCGGCGTCGCGTACGTGCCGGGGGCGCCGTTCTACGCCCAGGGGCCGCGTGCGGACACGCTGCGCCTGTCGTTCGTCACCGTCTCGCCGGAAAAGATCGACGCAGGGGTGGCTGCGCTGGCGCGCGTGATCCGCGACGCGGGCTCGCCCGCGCGGTGAGGGAGGCGGCCGCCCTTCGTCTCTTGCTGCTGGCGCGCGATCCCGGTCAGGCGTAACGCTCCAGCGAAATGGCCACCGCCGGGAACGCCCGCAGCACCTGGCGGTCGTTGGTCACGAGCGGCACGCCCAGCTCGGTGGCGAGGGCCACGAACTCGCAGTCATAGGCGGAGCATCCCGACGCCTCGGCCAGGGAAAGCACCTGCGGAGAGTCGACGCCGAATTCCCGTCCTCTCACGTGGTCTTCGGCGGCCTGTGCCAGGATGATGGCGCGGTCCAGGGTGCACAGGTCGCGCTTGACCGCGCCGGCGAGGACGCTCCGGAACTCCGACCGCCACAGCAGCGGCACCGCCCACTCGGGGTCGGTCGAGAGCACGCGCTCGGCGGCCGTCGTCAGCGCGCCCGGCAGCCAGAGATACGCGACGACGTTGGTGTCGACGACGATCACGGCCGGCCCTGCTGCACCCAGGCGTCGAGGTCCCGCTGCCGGAGGGGCTTGACCGCGGCGCGCAGCGCGCGCGCCCTGGCCAGCAGGGCGTCCGCATCGACCGGTTCGGCCGCCACCACTTGCTCCAGGCAGGCCAGCGCCTCCTGGCTGAGGCTCCGCCTGTTGCGCTCGGCCCGCTCGCGCAGCTGCTGGTGCAGTCGGCGGGGAATGTCCTTGAGCGTCAGGCTGGGCATGCCACCAATATAGCACCACAATGGTGGCGCTCGTTCGTGACGGGTCCGCGCTCCTGCCGGAGGTTCGACGGTCTCGCGCACCAGGTGGAGAATCCGGCGATATTCGCGAGCCGCGCCGTGGCCGGGATCTTGCTCCGGAAAGAAGTGCCCGGCCCGGATGGTTGAGCCGGGTCACTTGCGCGGAGGAGGCCTTCATGCCTTACCGGCTCGGCTCCGGTTGTTCCTTCCCCACACCACGCATCATCCTGCCAGCCGCTCTGGCCATCTTCCTGATCACCTCTCCGGCCTGGGCGCAGACCGGCGCCGTCAGTGGCACGGTGAGACACACGCCTTCCGGGACGCTCGTTCCGGGCGTCACCGTCACGCTCGTGGATCAAGAGGGCTACATCACCTACCACGTTGGGACGACCAACGCCTCCGGCCGGTACCAGATCCTGAACGTGCCCGCCGGACGCTACTATGCGTTCACCACCAACGAGCTCGGCCTGACCAACGAGGTCTACGACAACCTGCTGTGCCGGGGGAATTGTGCTCCTTTCGGGGTCGGCCTCGTCGACACGCCCGCCTCGCCCATGTGCGTCGGGTGCCTGCTCGGCACGCCCATCATCGTCACGGCGGGTGCGACGGCGAGCGGCAAGGACTTCGGCCTGGATCTCGGCGGCCGCATTGCCGGACGCGTGACGGCGGCGGACACGGGGAATCCGCTCGCGGGCATGGCGGTCGCCGCGAACCTGGTCAACCCGACCGGGGGGAGCTGGCCTGTCTCCGGCTCGACGACCGACGCGAATGGTGAATACCTGATCCGCGGGCTGCCCGCGGGGCAGTACTACGCCAGCACGCTCGGGGCGCCGCCGGGATTCGTCAACGAGATCTTCGACAACGTGCATTGTGGTCACGCCTGGGGCTGCTCCGATACCGAAGGCGGGACGCCGATCGAGGTGGCGCTCGGCGTGACCAGCGGCGGAATGAACTTCGAGCTGGAGCGCGGCGGACGCATGACCGGTGTCGTGAGAGATGCCGTGACCCTTGCGCCCGTGCCGGGCGCCTGCGTGGATGCGTACCGCTACGACCCCGTCAGCGCGGTGTTCGATCTCGCGGGATGGGACTGCGCGGATTCGTCCGGGGTCTACACGGTCGAAGGCCTCGTGAGCGGCAACCACTATGCCGTCGTGAAGAACTTCTCCGGCTACGTGACCGCGTTGTACGACGGGCTCTCGTGTGTGAGCTACACATGTGACTTCACGGACGGGACGGCCATTCCGGTCACCTTCGGCGACACGAGGTCGGGCGTGGATTTCGATCTCGTCGCCGGCGGCGTGATTCGGGGTGTCGTGCGGGACGCGGTCACATCCGCGCCGTTGAGCTACCCCTTCGTGCGTGTGTTTCGCCGCCTGACGGGTGGGCGAATCGAGGGCGTGTCGAGCATCATCTGGCCGGCGACGGGCGAGTACGAGATTCGACTGCTCCCGCCCGGCACCTACTACGCGTACACCCAGATGCGGATCGGCCACGTCGACGAGATCTTCGACAATATCCCGTGCCCTGTCGACACGGGATGTGAGCCGCTGCTGCTGACCACCGGCACGCCGATCACGGTGAACGGCGGCGGCGCCGTGACATCGGGGATCGACTTCGATCTCGCACCGCTGATCGGTCCGCCGCTCGCGCCGTCCGGCCTGCGTGCCTGGGTCGATGACGACACGGTGGGTCTCGCGTGGGAACCGCCGCTCGTCGGTCCGACGTTCACCGATTACGTCCTGGAAGCCGGCCTGTCCCCCGGGAGCACGGCGTTCACGGTCTCAACGAATTCCTCGCCTTACGATGTTCCGGGCGTGGCGCCGGGCCGATACTACGTCCGCGTTCGGGCCCGCAACAGCTTCGGCATCGGTCCCCCGACCGACGATCTCGAAGTCAACGTTCCGCCCTACGGGCCCACCGCGCCTCTCGCCCCACCCACGACTCGCCCCTTTGCGTGGATGAGTGGCCGACGCCTGACGTTGACCTGGGGCGGGCCGGCTACTGGCGACGAGCTGACCGGCTATCTCGTCGAGGCCGGCACGGCCGCCGGTCTGGCGAACATCGGGTCGGCCCTTGTCACCGGACGGTTCCTCACGTTCGATCCGGTTCCCGACGGCTTCTACTTCCTGCGGGTCCGCGCGGTGAGGGGCGGCGACCAGAGCGAGCCCTCGACGGAGATCATGCTCAACGTGGGGAACGTGCCCGCGCCTCCCGGTGCGCCGACGGCGCTGGCGTACTCCCTCAGCGGATCGACGGTGAACCTCTCGTGGACGGCACCGGCCGCAGGATCGCCCACGAGCTACATCCTGGAGGCGGGATCGGAACCGGGCCTCTCGGACCTGGTCAGGCGGGACACGGGAAGCGCGGCGACCAGCCTCGCGTACGCAAGCGTGCCCCCGGGCCGCTACTACGTGCGCGTACGGGCCGTGAACAGCCTGGGCGCCGGCGTGGCGTCGAACGAGGTCGTGGTGATCGTGCCCTGAGGGCGGCTGGGCGACCGCGCGATTCAGCTCCTCAGAGATCTGGCAAGAACAATGTCAAAATTGACAATATTGCCAGTTGGCCCATTGGGAGCCCAGGCGTTACCGTGGCGATCTCACAACCTTTCGAGGGAGATTGCCATGTATACACGTGCCCTGTTCGCCCGACTCGAAGCGAGGCCCGGCAAGGAGGAGGCCGTCTCGAAGTTCCTGGAGACCGGCCTGCAGCTCGCCAACCAGGAAAGCACGACGCCTGTCTGGTTTGCGTTGCGACTCGGGCCATCCACCTTCGGCGTGTTCGATGCATTTGCCGACGAGACCGGCCGGCAGGCACACCTGAACGGCCCCATCGCGCAGGCCCTGATGGCGCAGGCGCCAGAGCTCTTCGCGGCGCCGCCGAGCATCGAGCCCATCGACGTGCTCGGGGCCAAGGTGCCGCGCGCGTGAGGCGGAGTGGACCTGCGCGGGCAGGAAGGCGCGGGCAGGCTCAGGCGCCTGCCCGCCCTGCGTTGGTGGGGGCTCCCTCCGTCACCGCGGCTGCGACGTCGTCGTGGCCGCCGGCGCCCGCTTGTGCTTGTCGAACCAGTACCGGAGATACAGCTGCGTCCGCACGAAATTGGACGGGGTGGACGACGTGCCGTGCCACTCGTTGTTGAAGCGCACCATGGCCGTCGGCACCTTCAGCAGCTTCAACGCGCTGTAGAACTGCTCGGTCTGGGGGATGGGCGTCCGCAGGTCCTGCACGCCCGTCATCAGCATCGTCGGCGTCTTCACGTTGCCCACGTAGGTGAGCGGCGACCGGCGCAGGTGCTCGGACGGGTCCTCCCAGGGGAGCTTCTCGAAGTTGTGGTACCAAGTGGCCCCGTCGGTGGTGCCGACGAAGCTGAGCCAGTCGATGACGGGGCAATTGGCCGACGCTGCGGCAAACCGATCCGTCTTGCCCACCGTCCACGCCGTGAGCACACCGCCGCCGCTGCACCCCGTGACGAACATGTTCTGCTGGTCCACGAAGCCCTTCTTGAGCAGTTCGTCCACGCCGGCCATCAGGTCGTCGTAATCCTTGCTCGGATACGCGCGCATGATCTGGTTGCCGAACTCGCTCCCGTAGCCCGTGCTGCCGCGGGGGTTCGTGTAGAGGATGACGTAGCCGTTGGCGGCCATCTCCTGCCAGCCGTAGTTGAAGCCCACGTTGTACATCCCGTGCGGGCCGCCGTGGATGTGCAGCTGCATCGGGTACTTCTTCGCGGGATCGAAATCGGGCGGCGTGATGTACCAGCCCTGGATCTTCAGGCCGTCCACGGACGTGTACCACATCTCGGTCACCTCGCCGAGCTTCCGACCCGCGAGGATGTCGTCGTTCACCGCCGTGAGCGGCTTGATCTGCTGCGGCGCGGCGAGGTCCCAGCTGACGATGTCGGGAGGCTTGCTGTAGGAGGTGAGGACGCCGACGGCCCTGCCCTTCGCCATGCTCGACGCCGCGAGCATGTGCGCACCGCGCGTCACCGGCTGCACTTCATCGGCTCGTGTGCCGGCGAGCGGCAGGAAGTAGAGGTTCTGCGTGCCCTGGTCCTGCGCCGTGAAGTAGACGCCGGTGCCGTCGTCTTTCCACTCCACGTTCTGAGGCGAACGATCCCACGCGCCCGACACCAGCCGCGGGTTGCCGCCGTCGATGTCCATCACGTAGAGCTTGCTGTCCTGCCACGTGTTCTTCGTCCAGTCGAAGCCGGTGTAGGCCACGCGCTTGCCGTCCGGCGAAACCTTCGGGTTGCCGTCGGGTCCCTTGCGCCGGGTGAGCTGCGTGATCGCGCCCGTGTCGACCGCGACCGCGTAGATCTCGCTCTCGCGCCACTGGTAGTCGGCATCGGGCATTCGCAGGGACGTGAAGAGGATCCTGGACCCGTCGGGAGTCCACTCCACGCCGTTGTGATCCCAGTCACCATCGGTGAGCTGCCGGGCCGTGCCGCCGGTGGCGGGAACCACGAACAGGTGCCGATAGCCGTCGTCGGTGAAGCCCTCGCGGTCCTGCCGGTAATCGAGCCGCTCGACGACGCGGGGCGCCTCGGTCCACTTCGCGCCCTCGGGGGCCTTCGGCATCTTGATCGGCCAGGTGTTCTTCTCTTCGACCTTCATCGTGAAGGCGACGGCCGTGCCGTCGGGTGACCACGACACGTTGGCCGGCGCCTTGTCCACGCGCGTGATCTGCGTCACCGCGCCTTCGGCGTCCATGTAGCGGACGAAGATCTGCGCGCCCTTCGGCTCGCCCTGCGCCGTGTAGACGATGCGATCCCCGGTGGGGGACCAACGGGCGTTGCTGCCGCGGACGAGGAAGCGGTTCTTCGACCCGTCCGCGTTCATCACCCAGAGCGATGACTCGCGCTTGTCGTTCACCTTGTCGATCCACTGGCGCGTGTAGATGACCTGGGTGCCATCGGGTGAGAGCTGGGGATCCGAGACGGTCTCGTATTCCCAGTAGAGATCCAGATCCAGGCGGTCGGCGGGCGACGCCTGCTGTCCCGCGTTCAGCGTTGACGCTCCGTCGGCGCCCGCTATCGCAACCGCCATCGCCGCGAAGAGCACGACTCGTCGCATTGCTATCCTCCTCGTGACCAACACGCCAGGCTGAACGGTGAGATTCTACGCGAACTGGGGCGGCGCGATCGCGTGCCGGACGGCCTTGCAGGCCGACGCCGGCCCCAGCGCGCCATATGATGCCCCGGCGCTCCATCGGCCGCCACGACGCTCCAGGCGGCCGCACCCGCGTGAAGCCCGACGCCCGGGGAAACGCCGGGGGCGGCGCCATCACTATCCGGCATGCCCATCGCCCTGAGCCCGCTGGAGCAGCTCTTCCTCGTGTCACTCGCCCTGACGGTGGCGGCTCAGCTGTACATCGAGCGACGGCTGAGGCGGAGGTAGGTGAGGGTCTTGGGGTCTTGAGTCTTGGGGTCTTGGGGCCGGGAACCCCAGAACCCCAGAACCCCAGAACCTCAGAACCCAGTCGTCCCGCCCTGACCGGGTGCGGCCTTGCGCGGCAACTTCTCCGGCCAGTTGGCGGCGTACCAGGCGAAGACCGCGGCGACGGCGCCCTGCTGCGTGAGGTCCTCGCGCTGCACGTGGTCGAACGTGTCCATGTTCGAGTGGTGCGTGCGTGACTGGTACTCGAGCCGTTCCTGGATGAACTGGAAGCCGGGCAGCCCGGCCTGATCGAACGGCACGTGATCGGTGGCGCCAACGCTGCGCGGGCTGACGGCCTTGAAGCCGAGGTCCTTCACGGCCTCGCCCCACTGCTCGAACAGCCTGATGGCGCCGAGGTTCCCCTGGCCCCACACGCCGAGGATGCGGCCCGTGCCGTTGTCCAGGTTGAAGTAGGCCGCCAGGTTCTGGTGGTCCGGCTTCACGGTGCCCGTCGACGCATCGTAGTAGTGGCGCTGCACGTAGGCGCGCGAACCGAGCAGGCCCTGCTCCTCGGCCGCCCACAGCGCGATGCGGATGGTCCGGC
>CAZLBU010000108.1:0-8624 GCA_964557815.1 uncultured Bifidobacteriaceae bacterium
GGTAGGCCGAGCGCACGTCGGCGTATTGCAGCACCATGTAGCCCGAGAGCAGCCCCACGGCGATGGAGCCGCCCACGTCCAGCCATTCGCGGTGCAGAAAGCCGATGGCGGCAAACAAGCCCGCCAGCAGCACCGTAAACCCCAGCAGCCAGCCCCGCCGCCGCTCCTGCCATTCCTTCTCCGTGTAGGCGAGCGGCGCCCACACCTCGGCGCCGTAGGGAATGGAGGGCCCGGGTTGCATGATCCCGACCACTTCGTGCGGCTCGCCGTTCAGGCGGATGTGGCTGCCGACCAGCGTGGGGTCCGCCCCGAACCGCCGCACCCACAGCCCGTGCGAGAGGACAACGCGCCGGTCAGAGCCTGGAACGGCTTCCTCGTCCAGAAACGTCCGGCCCAGTGCGGGCGTCGCCCGAATCGCCCGGAAGAACCCTGGCGTGACACGGAAGCCGGCCAGCTGCTCGGGCTCGTCGATCTCCGACAGATTCGGATCCCAGAAGTCCGCGGCCGCGAAGTCCGTGAGGGTCGTGCTCGCCTCCGCCCACTCGCGATAGTCGGCAGGCGCCACCGACGAGCGGTCGGCGAGCGGATCGTTCTCGGGCGCAGAAGCGACGATGACCAGGCGATCGACACCGGCGAAGCGGAACGGCCGCAGGAAGAGCGCGTCGGCCAGGTTGAAGATGGTGGCGTTGGCCCCGAGCGCGAGCGCCAGCGTCAGGATGACGGCGCCCGAGAGGGCCGGGCGCGCACCGAGCGAGCGCCGCGCGTAGCGCGCATCGTTCAGCCAGGCCAGGCCGCTGCGCCACTCGGTGTCGGGGTCGGGAATCGACATCGGGCGCCTGGGCGCCGCCATCGGGATGAGCCGGCCGGTCGAGAAGCGGAGCGCCAGTCCGAGGGCCTGGCGCCGGTACCAGCGGCGTGCCGCGGCCGCGCCGCGCCTGCGTGACATCTCGACGAACTCCTCGCGCAGGTCACCCGAGACGGCATCACGCCACTCGGGATTCGCGATTGATCGACGCAGCAGCGACTCGACGAGCGGCGGAGGCAGCAGTGGTGTGGTCATGGCACCTTCTTCGGTCCGATCACGTTCTCGCACTGGCGTGGTCACGGCGTCCTGAGCGCGGTTGTCGGATCCAGGTCGGCCGCCCTGCGTGCCGGCAGGGCACCGGCGAGGACCGTGACGACGCCGATGACGGCCGCCATCCCTGCAACTGGCAGCGCATCGAGCGAGACCAGTCCGAACAGAACGGAAGCCATCAGCCGGCCCAGCGCGACTGCGAGCGCCGTGCCCACAGCAAGTCCGAGCAGCGTCACCACCATCACCCGCCGGGCGCTCAGTCGAATGACCTGCCAGCGGGTCGCGCCGAGGGCCATCCGCACGCCGATCTCCTGTGTGCGTCGCGACGCCAGGTACGCCGTCAGGCTGTAAACGCCCATCAGCGCGAGCAGGAGGGCCACGCCTCCCATCACGCCAAGCACGCGCGCCAGCGACGTGATGCCCCCCGCCCGTTCCGCGACGACCTGCTCCATCGTGCGGAGCGCCTCGATCGGCTGATCGGGGTCGGCCGCGGCGATGGCGCGCCGAAGCTCGCCGCCGAGGTCGAGCGGGTTCGCGCTGGTCCGAACGACGAAGGCAAGGTTGAACGAGATGTCCTGGGACACCGGCCGATAGATGGTCGGCCTTCCCCGGTTGAGCAGCAGATCCTGCACGATGTCATTGGAGACGCCGATGACCTGGATCCAGGGGCCGCCAGGCGCCGTGCGGAAGCGGCGTCCGACGGGGGATCGGCCGGGCCAGTAGCGCTCGCCGAAGGCGCGACTGACCACCGCGACCGGGGTCGTCTCTGCGCGATCGGCGTCGGTGAATCCTCGGCCCTCGAGCAGGGGAATGCGCATGGCGTCGAGATAAGCCGTGGTCACGCGCTGGTACTGCGCCTCCTGCGCGTCGCCCTCGCTGAGCAAAAAGCCTTCCGGGTACACCGGGCGACTTCCGCCGGGAGTGTACGGAAGCGTGGACACGCTGCCGAGCGCGGCCACGGCGGGCATGCCACGCAGTCGCTCGAGCACGGCCTCCACGAACTGCCGACGTCGCTCCGGCTCCGCATACAACCGTTCGGGCAGGGTCAACTGGGCCGTCATGACGTGACCCTTGTCGAACCCGAGCTCACCATTGACGGCGCGGTTGACGCCGCTCATGACGAGTCCCGCCCCCACCACCAGGGCCAGCGTCAGCGCAACCTGACCGGCGGCGAGCGCCGTCCCCAGCCACCCACGTGAGGGGCCCGCCACAATCGTCCGCCCGCTCTGACGGAGCCCCTCGGATACGGCGGCTCTCGACGCCTGCACGGCGGGAAGCCATGAGAAGAGGAGAGCGGCGACGGCGCCCATGGCCGAGGTGATTCCGATGACCGTCATGTCCACATGGATGAATTCAATCCCGGGAACCCATCGATAGATCGCCGGCGGCAGGCTGCGCCTGGTCAGCTCCGTCCCGGCCATGGCGAGCGGCATGGTCAGCACGATGGCGATGGCCGCGAGACCTGCGCCCTCCAGGAGCACCTGCCGCACGACCCGGCCCCGACTCGCGCCAAGAGCGAGGCGTACGGCGAACTCGGGCTGTCGCCCGGCGCCGCGCGCAAGAAGCAGGTTGGCGATGTTGGCGGAGGCAACTGCGAGCAGCAACAAGGCGGCGGCCTGCCAGATGGCCAGGAACGGAGCGGCATAGCCATCCGACAGCCCGCGGGTGAGGGAGGCGACCGAGAGCTCGCGTCGCGCGTTGGTGTCGGGAAACTCCCGGCGCTGGCGCTCGACGATCGACGCCATCTCCGCGCGCGCCGAGTCGATCGACTGTCCGTCCCCGAGTCGTGCGATGACGAGCAGCTCCCCGCGACTCCGTTCGGTCCACTCGGCCTCGCCGTAGGCCAGAGGCGCCCATACCTGTGCGCCGTACGGCAGCGTCGGCCCGGGCCGCATGACGCCAATCACCTCGTACGGTTCGCCGTCGAACCGAATCGTCCGGCCGACAAGCGCCGGGTCCGAGCCGAATCGACGCACCCAGAGCGCGTGGGACAGCACCACACGGCGGTCCTGGCCCCGGATAGTCTCCGACTCGACGAAGGTGCGCCCGACGAGCGGCTGGGCGCCAATCGCGCGAAAGAAACCCGGGGTGACGCGGAAGCCGGGCACGTGCTCGGGTTCGTCCACGCCCGACATGTTGGGGTCCCAGAATTCAGCCGCCGCAAACGCGGTGAGCGTGGTGCTTTCTCTCGCCCAGTCGCGGAAGTCGGCTGGTGCGACCGACGTCCGGTCGGCGGCCGGATCGTTCTGCGGCGTGGACGACACGACGACCAACCGATCGACGCCAGCAAAGCGAAAAGGCCTCAGGTAGAGGGCGTCGGCAAGGCTGAAGACGGTGGCATTGGCCGCCAGCGCGAGCGCCAGCGTCAGGACGACCGTGCTCGAGAGTGCCGGGCGAGCCGCGAGCGCGCGCAGCGCGTAGCGCGCGTCGGTCGGCCACGTCCAGAGGCTGTGCCCCTCGGTGTCGACGTCTGGGACCGACATCGGCCGGCGCGGCGTGGCCATCGGGACGAGGCGGCCCGTTGTGAAGCGCAGCGTGAGCACGAGCGTCTGGCGCCAGTACCACCGGCGGGCCACCGCTGCACCGCGGCGGCGCGCGAGGGCGTGGAACTCCTCGCGCAGGTCGCCGGACACGGCCTCCCGCCACTCGGCCGTCGCGACCGAACGACGAAGCAACCATTCCGCGAGGCGGGGCGGCAAGTGCGGTGCGGTCATGGCTGCTCCAGCACGGCCTCGAGGCCCTTCGACAGGCTGGCGAACGCCGCGTGCGTGCTCTTCAGCGCGCGCAGGCCTAGCGGCGTGACCGAGAAGTAGCGGCGGGCGCGCCCGCCACGCTCCGGCGTGGGGTCGCCCATCCGCGAGCGCAGGCACCCCTTGGCTTCGAGCCGCTCGAGCGCCGTGTACAGGGCCCCGCGCGCGACGGGCCGTCTCGTGCGGTCCTCGATCAGCTCCCGCATCGGCACCGCGTAGGCCTCGTCGCCCAGGTGGATGACGGCCAGCAGCACGGCATATTCGAACTCCCCGAGATAGGGCGTCTTCGGCGGCATTCAGGACTCCGTTGTTGTCGGCACTCCCGTCGCGATGGCCCTCCCGGCGTGAATCCCTTCCCGCCGTGTCCGGTCGCGACGCGGTCGCCGATGTCTGCAATGCAGACAAAATACCCTACGTGGGGCGCGAGGAGAAGGTTCCCTCAAAGGGACCGCGCGGCGCGGCTTACGGGGCGCGCTCGAAGGTGAGCCGCAGGACCACCGGCGAGGCGAGGGGGGCGCCGTTCACCCGCGGGGGCTCGGCCCGCCACCGGGACAGCACCTCGACGGCGGCCTGCGCGAGTTCGGGCGGGCCACCGAGCGCCGTGGCCTCACGGAAGCGGCCGGCGTGGTCCACGATCGCCTGCACGGCAACCCACGCGCCGATGGCCGCGTCGCCGGCCGGCCGCGTCGGCATCGGCGACTCGAGCAGCGTCGCTCCCGATGACGTCAACTCGAGGCTGCGCTCCTCGGTGGTGCCCGAGCAGGCGTCGGGGTAGGTCACCTTCACGGTGAGACCCGCACGCGGGCCGTCCAGCCGGAACAGCCCGGCGACGCTGCCCGCTGGCGCCTGCAGGCCCGGCACGAGCCGCGCCATCTCCTTCGCGCGCGTGTGCAGCGACTCGGCCGGCATCCGCCGGCCTCGTGGATCCTCGAGAACGATGGCGCCGGCGGTCCGGGCGCCGCCACGACCACCGAGTGAGGGCGCGACACCGCCTCGGGCACCTCGCCCGCCACGAACGGGGCGCCGGTCTGACGGGCCGCGTGCGCGGCTCGGGTCACCAACCTGTAGTGATCGAAGGCAACGCCAGCGGCGCCGCCGCCGAGCTCGATGGGCGTCGGCATGAAGTCCGGCGCCGCCGCGTCGGCCAGCGCCAGGCGCTGCAACTGGTCCGCCGCCATGAAGGGATCCGGCGGGGGCAGTCCGAGGTTGAACGCCTGCCCGCACACGAACCCGCGCGGCGCGCGCAGGTCGGTGTAGTGATACCAGTCCAGGAACAGCGTCTCGGCCTTCTCGAGTCCCTCGTAGGTCACTTCGTACCGGTCGATGATGGTCTCGCCATCGGGCGAGTCCACGCCCGGCAGCCGCTTGAAGGTCACCGGCTGCCCCTGCGGCCCGCGCAGCGACTCGAGGTACCGGCGCTGGCGCGCGGCGCCGTAGAGCGGGCTGCCTCCGACCCTCGCGGGGTTCTCGGACGTGCGGGCATAATCGGCTTCAACGGCAACGGCACAAAGCGGCGTTGGTTGGGAAGGAGGCGGCGAGCATCAGGAACGGAAGTGTTTGGAAGCGTCTGTCAGTCGGCGGCATGCGTCAGGAGGCCTGGGGCGTCGGCTCCGCGGAGAGTATCTCACGCAGCTCGTCGCCTTCCATGACTTCCTTCTCGAGCAGCCGGCGGGTGACGCGCTCCAGCATTTCGCGCTGCTCGCGCAGGATGCGGCGCGCGGCCTCGTGGGCGCCCGTCACCAGTGCCTTGACCTCGTCGTCGATGAGGCGCGCGGTGTCCTCGCTGTAGGGCCCGCGCTCGGCGGGCATCGGCACGTCCAGGAACCGGCTGCGCCGTCCCTGGTCGAAGTGGACGACGCCGACGCGGTCGCTCATGCCCCACTCGGTGACCATGGCGCGCGCCAGGTCGGTGGCACGCTGCAGGTCGTTCTGCGCGCCCGTGGAAATCGCGCCCAGCGCCACTTCCTCCGCGGAGCGCCCGCCCAGCAGGACCGTCATCTGGTTGACGAGGTCCTGCTTCTGCATCAGGTACCGGTCCTCGGTGGGCAGCTGCATCGTGTAGCCGAGCGCGCCGAACCCGCGCGCCACGATGGAGATCTTGTGCACCGGGTCCATGCCGGGCAGCGCGCTCGCCACGATGGCGTGCCCCGACTCGTGGTAGGCGATGATCTCCCGCTCCTTCTGGTTGATCACGCGCTTCTTCTCGAGGCCCGCGATGAGGCGGTCGATGGCCTCGTCGAATTCCGCCATACCCACCGCCGTCTTGTCCCGCCGCGCGGCGAGCAGCGCCGCCTCGTTCACGAGGTTGGCCAGGTCCGCGCCCGCGAAGCCCGCCGTCCGCGCCGCGATCTTCTGCAGGTCCACCTCCGGTGCGAGCTTCACCGCCTTGACGTGGATGCGCAGCACGGCCTCGCGTCCCTTGATGTCGGGCTTGTCCACCAGCACCTGGCGGTCGAAGCGCCCGGGGCGGAGCAGGGCCGGGTCCAGCACCTCGGGTCGGTTCGTCGCGGCCATGATGATGATGGCCTTGCGCGGATCGAAGCCGTCCATCTCGACCAGCAGCTGGTTGAGCGTCTGCTCGCGCTCCTCGTGGCTGCCCATCGGGCTCTGGACGCGCACCTTGCCGAGCGCGTCGAGCTCGTCGATGAACACGATGCACGGCGCCTTGGCCTCGGCCTGGGAGAAGAGATCCCGCACCCGCGCGGCGCCGACGCCGACGAACATCTCCACGAACTCGGAGCCGGAGAGGCTGAAGAAGGGCACCTTGGCCTCGCCGGCGACGGCGCGGGCCAGCAGGGTCTTGCCGGTGCCGGGAGGGCCGACGAGCAGCACGCCCTTCGGAATCTTTCCGCCCAGGCTCGTGTACTTCTTCGGGTTCTTGAGGAACTCGACGATCTCGCGCAGCTCCTCGGCTGCCTCGTCCACGCCGGCCACGTCCTGGAAGCTCACCTTCACGTCGTCTTCCGCGAAGATCTTCGCCTTGCTGCGGGCAAACGACATCACGCCGCCTTCCGCGCCGCCGATGCGCCGGAAGAAGAACGTCCAGAGGGCAATCAGGAGGAGGATGGGCACCACCCAGCCGAGGATCTCCGGCAGCCACCGGCTGACCAGCTCGCCGGAGTACTTCACGCCGGCCTGGTCCAGATCCTCGACCAGCTTCGGATCGTCGATGCGGGTCGTGGAGAACGCCGCGCCACCCTCGTCCGGCGACTTCAGCACGCCGCGGATGTGCGTGTCGCCCACGGCCACCTCGGCCACCTGCCCGCCGCGGACGAGCGCCTTGAACTCGCTGTACGGAATCTGGCGCCCGCCGGGCGTGAGGAAATACGCCTGGCCGATGGCGAGCAGCAGCAGGCCGCCCAGCACCCACCACAACGCGGTGGGGCGGGGCGTGGCTTGGCGCTTCTCCTTTGACGAACCCGGCGGAACGGAACTGGCCAAACAGATGCTCCTTATGCCTTGACGGTATGACGCTTCGAGAAGGCCAGACGGTCTTCCTTCGCGTCCACCACGATCTGGTCGCCCTCGCCGAACTCGCCATCCAGCACCTGCAGGGCGAGCGGATCGAGCACCAGGCGCTGGATGGCCCGCTTCAACGGCCGGGCTCCATACATCGGATCATACCCTTCCCGCACGAGCAGGTCCTTCGCCGCGTCGGTCAGCGACACGTGGATCTTGCGCTCCTCGAGCCGCTTCAGCAGCTGGGCCACCTGGATCCCGATGATCTCCTTGATGTGCGCCTGCGTGGAAGACGATCACCTCGTCGATGCGGTTGATGAACTCCGGCCGGAAGTGCTGCCGCAGCGCGTCGGTCACCTGCCGCCTGACGCCTTCCGGCAGTTCCACCGTCCCCTGGCCGGCCAGCTCCGCGATGTACTGGCTGCCCAGGTTCGACGTCATGATGACGACCGTGTTCTTGAAGTCCACGGTCCGGCCCTTGCCGTCGGTCAGCCTCCCGTCGTCGAGCAGCTGGAGCATGACGTTCAGCACTTCGGGATGCGCCTTCTCGATCTCGTCGAAGAGCACCACCGCGTAGGGGCGCCGGCGCACGGCCTCGGTCAGCTGGCCGGCCTCTTCGTACCCGACGTATCCCGGCGGCGCGCCAATCAGGCGCGACACCGTGTGCTTCTCCTGGTACTCCGACATGTCGATGCGGATCATCGAGTGCTCGTCGTCGAACAGGAACTCGGCCAGCGCGCGCGCGAGCTCGGTCTTGCCCACGCCGGTCGGGCCCAGGAAGATGAAGCTGCCGAGCGGGCGATTCGGATCCTGCAGGCCCGCACGGGCCCTGCGGATGGCGTTGGACACCGCCACGATGGCTTCGTCCTGCCCGACGACGCGATGGTGCAGGCGTTCCTCCATCTTCAGGAGCTTCTGGACCTCGCCCTCCATCAGGCGGCTGACGGGGATGCCGGTCCACTTGCCGACGACCTCGGCGATGTCCTCCTCGTCCACTTCCTCCTTCAGCATCCGCGGCTCGTTGCCCTCGATGAAGGCGTCGTGCTCGGCGATGCGCTTCTCGAGCGCGGGAATCGCGGCGTACTTCAGCTCCGAGGCCTTGGCGTAGTCGCCCACGCGCTCGGCGTCCTCGAGGGCGCGCCGGGCGTCCTCGAGCTGCTGCTTGATCTCGCTGGTGCCCTTGATGGCGTCCTTCTCGCGGTGCCACTGCGCCTGCAGGCGCGTCTGCTCCTCCTTGAGGTTGGCGACCTCCTGCTCGAGCTTCGCCAGGCGCTCCTGCGAGGCCTTGTCGGTCTCCTTGCGAAGCGCTTCGCGCTCGATCTCGAGCTGCATGATGCGAC
>CAZLBU010000108.1:8654-9130 GCA_964557815.1 uncultured Bifidobacteriaceae bacterium
GTCCACGAGGTCGATGGCCTTGTCCGGCAGGAACCGATCGGTGATGTAGCGGTGCGACAGCACCGCTGCGGCCACCAGCGCCGAGTCCTTGAACTTCACCTTGTGATGGATCTCGTACCGCTCGCGGAGGCCGCGAAGGATGGAGATGGTGTCCTCCACCGTCGGCTCGCCGACCATCACCGGCTGGAAGCGCCGCTCGAGCGCCGCGTCCTTCTCGATGTGCTTGCGGTACTCGTCCAGCGTCGTGGCGCCGATGGTGTGCAACTCGCCGCGCGCGAGCATGGGCTTCAGCATGTTCGACGCGTCGAGCGAACCCTCGGCCGCGCCCGCGCCCACCACCGTGTGCAGCTCGTCGATGAAGAGAACGAACTTGCCCTCGGCATCCACGATTTCCTTCAGCACGGCCTTCAGCCGCTCCTCGAACTCGCCGCGGTACTTCGCCCCGGCGACGAGCGCGCCCATGTCGAGCGCCATGA
>CAZLBU010000109.1:0-9024 GCA_964557815.1 uncultured Bifidobacteriaceae bacterium
GACGACGTCCGGCCCGACGATCCGCACCAGCTTGCCCTTCAGGTCGAGAATCGTGACGTCGTTCACCGTGCGCTCGGCGATTTCCATGCCCGGTATCCCCTGACGTGTGTTGAAACCCTTGAAGAACGGGCGCTTATGCCCGCAAAAAGGTGCCGAATGTTACCACAAGCTAGTCGGTCTCCCGGCGCATCTTCTTCCGGTTGCGCTTGCGCGCCAGCGCCTGTTTCGCGCGGCGCTTGTCGCCCGGCTTCAGATAGAAGGAGTGCTTCTTGATGTCCTTGATGATGTCTTCCTGCTGCACCTTGCGCTTGAAGCGACGCAGCGCACTCTCGATCGACTCGCCTTCCTGGATCTTGACTTCGGCCATAAGCAAACACCCCCTTTCTGCCTGGGATGGCGACAGCCGCTGGCCGTCGCCTCGTGCCGACCCCTACCTCCCTCTCAGGAGGAATGGTCAAGCATGCTAGGCTACCACAACGCCGAGGCGGACGCGACGGGCCGCAGGATGACGGCAGATGCCGCGAACGCAGGTGACGCAGATTGCGCAGATCCCACAGACAAACTATTCCAGGGAAGTGACTTAGACTGGATCGTCCCCTTTGCTGCGTCCTGCTTTCAGGCCCGGCTCCTTCTCTTTTCGATTTTTTTTCGCCGTTCGATTCCTCCAACCTCCAATTCTGACGCATGCGCATCCTTGTCCTTGGTTCCGGCGCGCGTGAGCACGCGCTCTGCTGGCGGCTGGCGCTCGACCCGGACGTCACCTCCGTCACCTGTGCCCCCGGAAATGCCGGCATGGCGCGAACGACCGACGTGGCCCCCGTGAACCCGGTCGATCCCGGTGCCGCCCTGGATCTGGCCACCTCCCTGGCCGCCGACCTCACCATCGTCGGTCCCGAGGCGCCGCTGGCCGCCGGGATTGCCGACCGCTTCCAGGCTGCCGGACGACCCATCTTTGGCCCTTCAGCAGCCGCGGCGCAGCTCGAAACCAGCAAGGCGTTCGCGAAGGACTTCATGGCCCGGCACGCCGTGCCGACCGCACGTTACCGGGTGTGCAGCTCCGCAGGGGACGCGCTGACGGCCCTCCAGAATGGCGAGCTCGGCGACCGGGTGGTCGTGAAGGCCGACGGGCTCGCCGCGGGCAAGGGGGTGGTCGTCGCGCAGGATCGCGCCGAAGCAGAGGCGGCGGTTCGAGCGGCCATGGTCGATCGGGCCTTTGGCGAGGCCGGGAGCCGGCTCGTTCTCGAGGAGTGCCTCGTGGGCCCCGAGGTCTCGTTCTTCGTGGTGGCCGACGGCGAGCGCTTCGTGACGATCGGGACCGCGCAGGATCACAAGCGCATCTTCGATGACGACCGCGGGCCCAACACGGGCGGCATGGGGGCGTTTGCGCCCAGCCCGTTGGTCGGGCCCGACCTGCAGGCCGCGATCGAGCGCGACATCGTCCAGCCCGTGCTGGGCGGGATGGCCAGCGAAGGCACGCCGTTCCGGGGATTCCTGTACTGCGGCCTCATGCTCACCGAGGACGGCGCGAAGGTCATCGAGTTCAACGTCCGCTTCGGTGATCCCGAAGCGCAGGTCGTGCTCCCGCTCATCGATGGGCCGCTGGCACCAACTCTGATGGCGGCCGCGGAGGGACGGCTGGAGCGGGTCGGGAGCCGGGAGTCGGGAGCCGGGAGCCGCGAAAGCGGAGTCGGGCCGCGCGGCGCGGCGGCTGCAGGAGCACCCGTTGTCGCGACGGGCGCTTGCGCCGTCGGCGTGGTCCTGGCGGCGAAGGGCTATCCTGGCGATGTCGAGACGGGCCGGCCCATCGAGGGGCTCGAGCACCTGGCGCACGCGTACCCCGACGTCCTGGCGTTCTTCGCCGGAGTGAAGGCGTCGGGTAATGCACTGGTCACCGCCGGGGGCCGCGTGATGACGCTCGTCGCACGCGACTCGTCGTTCGAAACTGCCATCGCGCGGGCCTACGAGGCCGTCTCGCGGGTCCGATTCGACGGCATGCAGTTCCGCCGCGACATCGGCCGCAAGGCGCTCACTCGGTGAGCAGCGCCTTCAGCGCATCGTCGATGTGGCCGCGGAACGTCTCGGTGTTGTGACCTTCCGGCACCTCGACGTACGTGACCGCGCCCGTCCCCATGTCGAGGGCCGTGCGGAGGCGGCGGCCGCCATTGGCCATGGAATCGTAGGTGCCGGCCAGCACGAAGAAGCGGACCGCGCGGATCGCCGCCTGGCCCTTGGCCTGATTGGTGATGACCGTTGGCGTCTGTGCGGGCGGGGCGAGGGCGGCGCACAGGCCGAACACGTTCGGTGACTCCACAGCGAGATCCACCGCGCCATAGGCCGAGAGCGAGCTGCCGAAGACGACCCGCTTTCCCGGGGCTGGGAACGTGCGGAACCGTTTGTCGACCAGCGGGACGAGCTCCGAGGTCATGAACGAACGCCAGCGCGGGTTGCGCGAGTACTCCTCCTGGCGCTCGCCCGGTTCGACGAACACGGCGATCACGGGCGGAATGGACTTCCGCGCGATCAATCGGTCGAGGATGGCGGGCGTCCGCATGCGCTCGACGTAGTTGCCGCCATCGAGCACGAACACGGACGGGTACCACTCCTGGCTGGCCTCGTAGCCGGGCGGGGTGTAGAACCACACCCGACGGGATGCTCCGAGCGCGCGTGAGTTCACGGTTTCGGCCGTGACCGTTCCGGACGGCACCTCGCCGAGGTCGTCGATCTCGGGCTGCGAAACCCACTGCGGCATCCGGGCCTCGGAGCGCGGGCCCGAAAAGGTGGACACCGTCCTGGGGTTGAGGGGATCGGGACGGGCTTCCGTGGCGAGGAGCAGGACGTACTCTGCCCGCGCGTTGGTGTAGATCGTTGCCTCGAGGAACGACCAGTCCGTGCCCTCGATGCGGGTGGGAACGCCGACGGACGGGTCGAGCCCGTTCGCTCCCGCTGCCCAGTTGTTGAAGTCGCCGACCACCCGTGGTGTCTCGCCGTTGACGTCCTGGACGAAGAACGTGGCGCGCGACTGGTTCTCGACGATGGGCGTGCCGCCGCGGGCAGCGATGAATCGCCCGATGGCGGGGCCTCGTTCGGAAGCGGGCACCGAGCCGATGTCCTTGAGCAGCTCCCGGACGCTTTCCGGGCTGAATTCCCTGCCCACCGCCCGATCGAGCTGCCGGCAGGCCCCGGCCGCCAGGCCGAGGATCGCAAGAGCTACCGCGAATACGGCCCGACCGTGCCAGGCTCCCCTCACAGCGCCTCCGCCAGCTGCTGGGCGGGCGAGCGGCGGCCCTGCCCCTCGACGATCAGCTGCCCGCAGGCGGCGCGGATGTCCCGCCCCCGGCTCTTGCGGACCGATACGACGACGCCCTTCTCGGCGAGGATTCTCGCGAACTGGTTGATTCGCTCATCCGAGGGGCGATCGAAGGGGATGCCCGGCGCGGCGTTGAGGGGGATGAGGTTCACCTTGCCCTTGATGCCAGCCAGGAGGCGTGCGAGCCGGCGGGCGTCCTCTGGCGTATCATTCACGCCCTGCAGCAGCACGTACTCGAAGGTAATCCGGCTGCGCTTCGCCAGCGGGAAGCGGCGACAGGCCTCGATGACGTCGTGCAGCGAGTACTTCTTCGTGGGCGGCACGATGGCCGCGCGCTGCGCCTCGGTCGTGGCGTGCAGGGAGATGGCGAGGTTTGGCATCAACGGCTCGGTTGCCAGCCGGTCGAGCATCGGCACGAGCCCGACGGTGGACAGCGTCACCCGGCGCGGGCTGAGGCCGAGCCCGTGCTCGTCGGCCAGCATTCGGAGCGCCTTCATGGTCTCGTCATAGTTGTGCAGCGGCTCGCCCATGCCCATCAGCACGATGTTGAACGGCACCTGGACCATGTCCAGCTCGCGGGCCAGCACGCGGACCTGGCCGGCAATTTCGCCGGCCGTGAGGTTGCGGACCAGGCCCATCTTCCCGGTGAGGCAGAACGCGCACCCCATGGCGCACCCGACCTGGGTGGAGATGCAGAAGGTCTGCGACGGGGTGTCCGGGATGAAGACCGATTCGATCTGCCGGCCGTCCTGGAGGCGCAGGACGAACTTCTCCGTGCCGTCCTCCGAGCGGGCGCGCTCGAGCACCTCAGGCGTACGGACCACGGCCCGGGTGGTCAGGATGTCGCGGAGCTCGTGCGGCAGGTCGGTCATCCCGGCCGGTTCGGTGACGCCCTTCTTCCAGATCCAGCGGAAGATCTGGCGGGCGTGAAACCGGCGGTGTCCCAGCGACTCGACGAAATTCTCGAGCTGGGCCAGCTCGAGGCTGGCGAGGTCCACGGGCGCGCCCACGTCCACAAGTTCAGTGTATCCCGGGGCCACGGCCGACGTTGCATCGGGCCCCGAAAGTTGGTACTATGGGCATTCCCTTGTGCTGCAATCACTTAGCAGCACATCCACCTGCAGTGTCAGAAGCCGCCATTCGCCGCGACGTCCTTGCCAACGGTGTGCGATTCGTCACCGAGCGCATGCCGCACGTGCGCTCGGTGAGCATTGGCGTCTGGCTGGCCCGCGGCTCGCGCCATGACCCCGATACGCATTCGGGCATCGCGCACTTCGTCGAGCACATGCTGTTCAAGGGCACGGCGCGGCGCACGGCGGAGTGCATCGCGCAGGAAGTGGACTCGATTGGCGGCCAGCTCGATGCCTTCACGTCGAAGGAATACGCCGGCTACTACATGAAGGTGCTCGACGAGCACCTGCCGGTGGCGGTGGACCTGCTGTCGGACCTGGTGTCGCACCCGATGTTCGCCCCGGCGGACATCGAAAAGGAACAGAAGGTCGTCCTCGAGGAGATCAAGATGGTCGAGGACACCCCGGACGACCTCGTTCACGAGATCTTCTCCGAGGCGTTCTGGCCCGGCCACCCGCTGGGACGGCCCATCCTCGGGGTGCCCGCCAGCGTCTCCGCGCTCGATCAGCCCACGCTGCAGCGGTATTTCTCCGGCACCTATGTGGCGCCCAACCTCGTCGTGGTGGCCGCCGGCAACCTGGATCACCACCGGCTGAAGGCGCTGCTCGAGACCTCGCTCGCAGATGTGCCCGGCGAAGGCGACGTGAGCGTCATTGCTCCTCCCACGGTGGCCCAGAGCGCGCTGATTCGGCGGAAGGATCTCGAGCAGAGCCACGTGTGTTTCGGCACGCCGGCGCTGCCCCAGAACCACCCCGATCGCTACGTTGCCTACGCGCTCAACACGGTACTCGGCGGCTCGATGAGCTCGCGGCTGTTCCAGAACGTCCGTGAGAAGCGCGGGCTCGCCTACGCGGTGTTCTCGGGCTTGTCGGCGTACCACGACACGGGCGCTCTGAGCATCTACGCGGGCTGCGCCAATGATGCCGTGGGTGAGCTCATCGATGTCGTGGTCGCCGAACTGCGTCACTTGAAGGACGAGCCGGTGGGCGAGGGGGAGCTCCGCCGTGCCAAGGACCACCTGAAGGGGTCCCTCATGCTCAACCTCGAGAGCACGTCGAGCCGCATGTCGCACCTGGCGCGCCAGGAGATTTACCGGGACCGCACCGATACGCTCGATGCGATGCTGGCCGCCATCGAACGTGTGAGCGTGGAGGATGTGCAGCGCCTGGCGCGGCAGTTCTTCACCGCCGGCGCGCTGGGCGTGACCGTGCTGGGGAACGTGAACGGGCTCCAGGTCACGCGCGAGCAGCTGAGCCTCTGACCCGATGATTCCCCGTTACACGCACCCCGAGATGGGCCGCATCTGGAGCGAGACGCGGCGCTACGAGACCTGGCTCCAGGTGGAGGTGGCCGCGGCCGAGGCGATGGCCGAGGCCGGCATCGTCCCGGCGGAAGCGGCCCGGGAGCTCCGGGAGAAGGGGGCCTTCGACATCGCGCGCATCGACGAGATCGAGAAGACCACCCAGCACGACGTCATCGCCTTCACCACGTCGGTGGCCGAGAAGGTGGGGCCGTCGGCGCGCTGGCTGCACTTCGGCCTCACCTCGTCCGACGTGGTCGACACGGCACAGGCGGTGCAGATGGTTGAGGCCTGCGACCTGACGCTGGCCAACACGCGGGCGCTCGGCGAAGCCATCAAGGCCCGCGCCATGGAGCACCGGCGCACCCCGATGATCGGGCGGACCCACGGCGTGCACGCCGAGCCGATGACCTTCGGCCTGAAGATGGCGATGTGGTACGCCGAGACGGGGCGGAACATCACGCGGCTGGAGCGGGCCCGGGAGGCGGTCCGCGTCGGGAAGATCTCGGGCGCCGTCGGCACCTTCGCGCACCTGGATCCCGCCGTCGAGGCTGCCGTGTGCCGACGGCTGGGACTCGAGGCGGCGCCCATCTCGTCACAGGTCATCCAGCGGGATCGGCACGCGGAGCTGCTCTCGGCGCTCGCCATCACGGCGGCGTCGCTCGAGAAGTTCGCGCTGGAGATCCGCGGCCTGCAGAAGACCGAGATCGGCGAGGTGGAGGAGCCCTTCGGCAAGGGGCAGAAGGGCTCGTCGGCCATGCCGCACAAACGCAACCCGATCGGGTGCGAGCAGGTGGTCGGCCTGGCGCGGCTGATCCGCGCCAATGCCATGGCGGCGCTCGAGAACGTCGCGCTCTGGCACGAGCGCGACATCTCGCACTCGTCCGTCGAGCGCGTGATCCTGCCCGACAGCTTCATCGCGCTGGATCACATGCTGCGCCGGTTCACGCGCATCGTTGCGGGCATGGTGGTCTATCCCGACCGGATGATCGAGAACCTGAATCGCTCGCGTGGCGTGGTGTTCTCCGGCCAGGTGCTGTTGGAGCTCGCGCGGAGGGGTATCTCGCGCGAGCAGGCCTACGAGTGGGTGCAGCGAAACGCCATGCGCGCCTTCCACGAGCAGCGCGATTTCAAGGGCCTGCTCCTGGCCGACGCCGAGGTGACAGCGGTCTTGCCCGCCGCAGAGATCGAGAAGGCGTTCGACCTGAACGAGCAGCTGCGGAACGTGGACGCAATCTTCGACCGCGTCTTCGCCGGGCACGACGAGATGCGCGAGCGCGGATCGGGTTCGGCGCCCGCACGTGAGGTGCCCGCCCGTGGCTAACATGCCCGCCCGCAGCCGCCGCGTGGTGGCCATGGCGCTCGGGGCCAGCGCCCTGCTGCTCATCGTGATGGCCGGGGCCATCTACGGCGGAGTCCTGCCGTTTCCCGACGACATGAGGGCCATGGTGGCCTCGATCTTTGTCGGTGTCGCGGTGGTGGACCTGCTGCTGGGGTTCTGGTTCTTCCGGTCGTCGCTGTCGTCATGACGGCCACCGGTGCCGTCGTCCTGCTGGGCGATAATCAGGAGAGGGATCGGTAGGGGCGCTCCCCGCGTTCGGGGGGAAGGCAAGCGGCGGCCGGAGAGGGCCGCCCGGAGACGAGATGTTCGACAAGCTCCACGAAGCCTGCGGCGTGTTCGGCATCTTCGGCCATGCCGAAGCGGCGAAGCTGGCGTACCTCGGCCTCTATTCCCTGCAGCACCGGGGACAGGAGAGCGCGGGCATTGCGTCGGCCGACGGCGCGCGCGTGCGCGTCGTGCGCAAGATGGGCCACGTGGCCGACATCTTCGACGAGGCGGCGCTCGCCGAGCTTCCCGGCCACATCGCGATCGGCCACACGAGATACTCGACCGCCGGGGAGAGCAAGCTCTCCAACGCCCAGCCCATCCTCATCGACTGCGTGCACGGGCAGATCGGCGTCTGCCACAACGGCAACATCGTCAATGCGAACGAGATCCGCGAGCGGCTCGTGCGGGCGGGCTCCATCTTCCAGAGCAACAGCGACACCGAGGTCGTCCTGCACCTCTATGCGCGGTCGCAGGCCGGAACCTTCGAGGATGCCCTGGTCGAGTCGGTGACGCAGCTGACGGGCGCGTTCTCGCTGGCCCTGATCACGCGGGACCACCTGATCGCGGTGCGCGATCCTCACGGCTTCCGCCCGCTGGCGCTCGGCCGGCTGGGCGAGGCCTGGGTGGTCTGTTCGGAGACGTGCGCGCTCGACCTGATCGGCGCCACCTACGTCCGTGACGTCGAGCCGGGGGAGATGATCGTCGTGGGCGCCGAGGGCCTGCGCTCCATCAAGCCCTACCCGCCGCTGCCGCTGTCACACTGCATCTTCGAGCACGTCTACTTCGCGCGGCCCGACAGCGAGGTGTTTGGCCAGAGCGTCAACGAGGTGCGCACGGAGCTCGGGCGCCGCCTCGCCCGCGAGACGGGCATTGCCGCCGACGTCATCGTGCCCGTGCCGGACTCCGGCGTCTGTGCGGCCATCGGGTACGCGGAGGAGACCGGCGTGCCCCTGCGCTTCGGGTTGATCCGCAACCACTACGTCGGGCGCACGTTCATCGAGCCGCAGCAGTCGATTCGGCACTTCGGCGTGAAGGTGAAGCTCAACCCGGTGCGGAGCATCCTGGCCGGGCAGCGCGTCGTGCTCATCGACGACTCCATCGTTCGGGGCACGACCAGCCGGAAGATCGTCAAGATGGTGCGCGCGGCCGGGGCCCGGGAGGTGCACGTGCGCATCAGCTGTCCTCCGACGGTCTCCCCATGTTTCTACGGCGTGGACACGCCCCGGCGAAGCGAGCTGATCGCCGCCACCCACACGCTCGAGGAGATCCGCCGCTACCTCGGCGCGGACTCACTCGGGTACCTCAGCCTCGACGGGCTCGTGCAGTCGGTGCGCGGTGGCGCGCGCTCGTACTGCACCTCGTGCTACACGGGCAAGTACCCGGTGGCGTTCCCGCAGGACCAGACGGCATATCTCCAACTGACGCTGAAGCTCAATGACCAGCCGGTCCCGCAGCCCCAGGAAGAGCCCGAGTCGGTGGCCTGAGCGGCGACGCGTGCTGGCGGCGATGCTTGCGCTCGTCGCGGGCCTCGCCTCCGGCCCGAAAGCCCAGGAGCGCGGCCCCAGCCCGGTATCGGCCGCCGATCTCCGAGCCGCCATCGGCACGCTGGGCGACCTCGATTACCCGACGAGGGTGAAGGCGGCGCGCCTGGTGCGACGTGCCCCGGGTGAAGGGGCC
>CAZLBU010000110.1:0-2663 GCA_964557815.1 uncultured Bifidobacteriaceae bacterium
GCACGCTGAAGACCGTGCTGGGCCGCGACGAGCACCGGGCCGTGGCCGACGAAATGGCAGCGTTCCTGTGATCCACCCCCACCGGCTCAGCCCGGGAGACCGCATCGCGCTGGTGGCCCCCGCCAGCGGATTCAAGCCTGCCGAGCTCGAGGCGGGTGTACGTGAGCTTGCCCGCCTGGGCTTCGAGGCCGTGTACGACGAAGCCATCTTCGAGCGCACGTGGTTCGAGGCCGGCCCGCCCGACGTGAGGGCGCGGATCCTCCGCCAGGCCTGGCGGGATCCGTCCATCGCCGCGCTGCTCGCCGTGCGCGGCGGTTACGGCAGCCAGCAGCTGCTCCCGCTGCTCGAGGCCGAGGAGATGAGGCGGGCGGCCAAGCTGTTGATCGGCTACAGCGACATCACCGCCATGCTGTGCTGGTCGTGCGCCCACGGCGTGGTCACGCTGCACGGCCCGATGGTCGAGGGGCGGCTCGCTGTCGGGCCGGCGGCCTACGACGAGGCGACCTTCCTGCGCGCGGCGATGGTGGCCGAGCCGCTGGGCGAACTGGCGCCGCCCGGCCTCGAAGCCTTCGCTCCCGGCGAGGCCAGCGGCATGGTGGTGGGCGGCACGCTCTCCCAGCTCGTGTCGCTGCTCGGGACCCCGTGGGCATTCGAGGTACCGCGCGGCGCCATCCTGTTCCTGGAGGACGTGGGCGAGCGGCCGTACCGCATCCACCGGATGCTCACGCAGCTGGCGCAGAGCGGCATGCTGGCACGGGCGGGGGCGCTGGTCTTCGGTGAGTTTCCCAGGTGCGACGAGCCGGGCGGGGAACCGGCCATCAGGGACGTGCTGCGCGAGTTCACGCGCGGGTTCCCGGGCCCCGTGCTCTTCGGGTTCCCGTCCGGCCACACATCGGGCCCGACCTGGACACTCCCTATCGGGGTGCGCGGGCGGGTGCGGGCTACGCTCCCGGCCGTGATCATCGACGAGGCAGCGGTGTCCTAGTGGAGCCTATCGACGCGATGCGGATTCACCTGATCGGCGCGTGCGGGACCGCGATGGGCACGCTTGCCGCGCTGCTGAAGCAGCAGGGACACGATGTCAGCGGATCGGACGAGCACGTCTATCCGCCGATGAGTGACTTCCTCAGGGCCGAGGGCATCACGCTCCTCGAGGGGTACCGCGAGGCACACCTCGAGGACCCGATCGACCTCGTCGTCGTCGGCAACGCCATCTCGCGCGGCAACGCCGAGCTCGAAACCGTGCTCGATCGGAAGCTCCGATACACGTCGCTGCCCGAGGCAATTCGCGATTTCTTCCTGTGGGGCGCCACCTCCATCGTCATCGCCGGCACGCACGGCAAGACCACCACGACCTCGCTGGCCGGCTGGCTGCTGACGCATGGCGGCGTGGATCCCACCGTGCTGGTGGGCGGTATCGCCCGCAACTTCGGCGCGGGCGGCGCCAGCTACCGCATGGGGAAGGGCCGGGCCTTCGTCATCGAGGGAGACGAGTACGACAGCGCCTACTTCGACAAGACCGCGAAGTTCCTGAAGTACCTCCCAGACATCGCGGTCGTGAACAACATCGAGTTCGACCACGCGGACATCTATGAGGACCTGGACGCGGTTCGGCTCGCGTTCCGGCGCCTGGTGAACCTCGTGCCGCGTCGCGGGCTCACGCTGCTTGGCGCCGACAGCGCGGATGCGGCGGCGCTGGCGCCGGAGGGGCGAAGCCGCGTGCAGACGTTCGGGCTGTCCGAGGGGGCCGACTGGCGTGCGGTGGACATCGGCCCCGTCGTATCCGGCCAGGACGGCTCGGGGGGAGGTGTCCCGGTTGCCTCCACGCGGTTCCGCCTGATTGGGCACGGCGATGACCTGGGCGAGTTCACTCTGCCGATGGCGGGGGAGCACAACGTGCGGAACGCGCTCGCGGCCATCGCGATTGGGGTGGAGATGGGCGTGCCGCTCGAGCGCCTGCGGGAAGGCCTGGCTGCCTTCCTCGGCGTCAAGCGTCGCCTCGAGGTGGTGGGCGAGCGGCACGGGGTGACCGTGTACGACGACTTCGCGCATCATCCGACCGCGGTGGCCGAGACGCTGCGTGCGGTGCGGGCACTCGCGCCGGGCCGCCGCGTGTGGGCCATCTTCGAGCCGCGCTCGGCCTCGTCGTGCCGGCGCGTCTTTCAGCACGACTTCGCGCGGGCCTTCGGCGGGGCCGATCAGGTGGTCCTGGCATCCGTGTTCCGGTCGAGCTTGCCGGAGAGCGAACGCCTGTCGGAGCCGCAACTGGTAAGGGACCTCAGCGCCGCCGGCGTGGCCGCACGCCATCTGCCGGACGTCGACACCATCGTCTCGGCAGTGGCCGCGGAGGCGCGGCCGGGCGACCTGGTGGTCATCATGTCGAACGGCGGATTCGGCGGGATTCACCACAAGCTCCTGCAGGCCCTTTGATGCAAATTCGCCATGCCGGCGACGCGATGCTGCTGGTCGAGCTCGAGCAGGTGATCGACCCGCTGATCAACCAGAGCGCCATCGAGCTGGGACGGCTCCTGCGCGCACGGGAGATTCCCGGCGTTCGGGACGTCGTGCCGGGATACTGCTCCCTGGGCATTCACTTCGATCCGCTCCGCACCGATCTGGCTGCTCTCGAGCGGGCCATCAGGGAGGATGGGAGCGTGGCCGGC